>NZ_JBSGFQ010000109.1:0-42722 GCF_053603495.1 Nonomuraea sp. NPDC004186
GCGGCCTTCTCCAGGATGACGAAGTCGTGGTACCCCGCCTCTTTGAGCTTGATAGACCGGTACGGCGGGCGGGCCCGCCGGACGTTCGGGCGCCGGTGCGGCGGGAGGGCGTACGACGGTGTCCCGCGCGCCGGTTTCCGGGTTTCCGGCGGGGGCGGAGTGAGGCGGCGGTCAGGCGGGGCCGAGGCTCCAGGCCCGGACGGTACGCTCTCCGCCCGTGTCGGCGACCACCGGGTGGCCGCCCCGTTCGGCCAGTGCCAGCGTGGGGATCGTTCCGCCGGGATCCAGGTCGAGCGCTCCTATGGTGTCGCCGTCGTCCAGGTTCCAGACCCGGGTGACGTACTCGTCGTTCCACGGACCGTGGGCGACGACGGCTATGGGCACGTCCCCCCACCGTCCGGTGACCAGAGCCACGGTGCCCCGGTCGTCCGGGCTCTGGTCGCTGAACTCCCACTTCTTCCTGCGCTTGCCCGTGGCCAGGTCGTACACGCGCAGGGTCGCGTCCAGGTGGGTCGAGACGAGGACGGGCTTGCCCTTGATCTCGCCGCAGGCCAGCCGCTCGATCCCGCCGATCTCCCCGGTGTGGAACGAGTGCGTCATCCGCCCGCTCGACAGCCGCCACACCCGGACCCGCTCCCCGCCGTCGCCCGTGACGAGCACGTCGTCCTTGCCCAGCCGGCCGAACGCCAGCCCTCTGATGCCCTGGAAGTGGTCGGTGATCGTGGGGCCGATCTGCTTGCCGGTGGAGATGTCCCACAGCCGCACGACGCTGCGGAGGTCCTTCATGGAGTCGTACTTCTGCGACACCGCCACCGCCTTGCCCGCGCCCGTGACGGTGACCGCGATGACGGGGTCACTCACCTTGTGCGAGGCGAGGCTCTCGCCGGTCGGGCTCCACAGCCGCATCCGCCCGTCGGTGTGCCCGGAGGCGATCACCGGCGTGCCACCGACCTCGCCGGCGGCCACCTCCGTCGTCGTGGCCCCGCCGTCGCCGAGCCGGGTGGCCGCCCGGTCCAGGCCCCACGTGAACACCGCCCCCTTGGCGGTCCCGCACACGACGGTGCTCCCCGCGGCGGCGAGTGCCGTGATCGCGCCGTCCGCTTTGGGCAGGGGCGCGGACACCGCGACCTGCGTCCCGAAGGGCTCGGCGGACGGCGTCGGCGTCGGTGTCGGGGTGGCGGACGGGCTTCCGGTGAGCGGCTGCTCCGTACGCCGGTCGTCCGGGTCGAGGGGGTCGTTCCTCGGGCGCAGGACGGTGAAGGCGGACACCGCGAGGGCGGCCGCCGCCGCGGCTCCGCCGAACACGGCCCGCCGGCTGACCGACCGGCTCCGCCCGGTCTCCGTATCCGCGTCCGCCACCGGCCCGGCCCCGGCGCGGGGCCCCGTCTGAACGCCGCTCCGGGCATCGGGGCCCGTCTGAACGGCGTTCCCGGCAGGGGGTTCCGTCCGGACGGCCGAGGAGCCGGAGACGGGCCCAGCGCCGGAAGGAGGCCACGCCCCCGGGGGAGGAGGCGGAGGCCCGGCGTGCGCTGCCCCACCGGGCGGAGACATCGCCCCCGAAGGAGCCGAACCGGACGGGACCGCTCCAGCGGGCGGCGCCCAGGCGACACCGGGCTGCCCCGCCCCGGCGGGCGCGAGCTGGGCCGGACCGGTGGGCGGGCCGGCGGGGGGTGTTGCGGGGCCGGGGACGCGGGCCGGCGGGCCGGCCTGGCGGATGAGTTGCTGGAGCAGGGTCGTCGGGTCCGGGCGGGTGGACGGGTCCTTGGACAGGCACGCCGCGATCGCCCCCAGCAGGTGCGGCGGCACCCCCGTGAGGTCCGGGGTACCGCTCAGGACGCTGTTCACCACCGCCGCCAGCGTCTCCCCCGCGAAAGGCGTGTGCCCGGTGGCCGCGAACACCATCGTCCCCGCCCAGCTGAACACGTCCGACGCGGGTCCCACCCGCTCGCCCCTGAACTGCTCCGGCGACATGTACGCGGGCGTCCCCACCGGCACCGACGTCCGGGTCGTCGCGTCGAGGGCCTTGGCGATGCCGAAGTCGATGACGATCGGCCCGTCCGGCCCCATCAGCACGTTGCCCGGCTTGAAGTCCCGGTGCACGATCCCCGCCTGGTGGATGGCCGCCAGGGCGGTCAGCGTGGAGATGGCCAGCCGGTCCAGCGCCCCGCCCGACCGCGGCCCCGACGCCCGGACCAGCGTCTGGAGCGTGTCCCCTGGCACGTACTCGCTCACGATGTACGGCCGCTCGTCCGCCATCCCGGCGTCCAGCACCGCGGCCGTGCAGAAGGCGGCCACCCGCCGCGCCGCCTCCACCTCCCGCAGGAAGCTCTTGGTGACGTCCTCGTGTTCCTCGTGGGCGAGGTGCAGGACCTTGACGGCGACCTCGCGCCCGTCGTCGCCGACGCCCCGGTAGACCACGCCCTGTCCACCGGAGCCGAGCACGCCGACGAGCCGGTACGAGCCGATCCGCTCGGGATCGCTCGGCCGGAGCGGGCGCAGGTCAGGCATCCCGCTCCTTCCTCGGGCCAGATCGAGCGATCACACGATAAGGCCGTACGTCCGGATTTACGACATCTTCTCGAAGAAGAACTCGTGCTTCATGAACGACGTGTCATATTCGTGCCCGGGATACGGCGGGATGAGCTGAGACGCCTGGAACAGCCGCCACCCGTCGCGCAACGCCTCCACCCCCGTCTCGTACGGCGGCTCGTCCCCGTCGCCGGCGGTCGGTTCGGTGCGCCCGGTGCCGTCGTAGCGCGACCAGCCCACCACCTCGGCGTCGAGCGCGGAGGTGGCCAGGTAGAGAACGAGCACCTGCTGCTTCATGCGACCCTCCCGGGGCGGTTGTTCACGCGAGTCGTCCAGTATTCGACGTCGAACGACGGATCGTTGGTCAGGGCCCGCCACATCCGCACCCGGTTGTGGACCTCCAACCGCCCGGTCGCCTGCTCGTACCAGGGGAAACGCCGGCCCAGCTCGGCCAGGACGGCGGGATCGTCCAGGTCGGAGGTGTCCCAGAGCCGCACCTGCGGCACGGTCGGGTTGAAGCGGATCTTGAACATGTACCGGCGCACGTCGCTGTCGTTGCGCCGCCCGCCGTGCCAGATGCCGTGGTGGAGCAGCATCACGGTCCCGGCGGGGCAGGTGAGCCGGGTCTGGCCGCGCAGGTTCTGGTAGCGGCCGGTGTCGCTCTCGTTGATCCGGCGCAGGTGACTGCCCGGCACCACGAGGGTGCCGCCCATGTCGGCCGTCACCTCGCGCGGGTAGTACATGAGCTGCACGTCGAAGGCGTCCATGCGGGTGTCGATGATGGCGTCGGCGTGCAGCGGCTGGGCGTGACCGTTGTGCGGCTCGCGGACGTGCACGGCGTGGTGGTCGACGGTCGGGTCGGGGCCGACGAGCGAGTGCAGCGCGCCGGCGACGGCGGGCAGCTCGATCAGGCGGCGGGCGAACGATCCCTCGGGGTAGGCCTGGGTGACCGGAGTGCCGTACGGCGGGCGCGGGATGCCCGCCTCCAGCACGTCGATCGCCTGGTCGTTGAGCTCGTCCGGGACGATCCCGTCGAGCCGCAGATAGCCGGCGGCCACGAATCCGGCGACCTGCGCGGAGGTCAGCAAAGTGGTTCGCATGCCTCGAAGTTAGAACCGGACACCCGCTATGTCGTGGGTTGTAATCATCAACTACTGGTCCATTTTCCCCGGCTGCGGTAGAACAGATCCCTGTGCGGCAGGTGACGATCACGCTCTCCGGCCCGCCGGCGGTGGCCGGCGCGGGGGCGGCGGTGCACGGCGTGGTCAGCGCCCACGACGTGTTCCGGCTGCCCGACCTGTGGCAGCTCCACCTGTACGGGTACGCCGCCGAGCTGGTGCTCGACGGCACCGTGCACGCGATCAAGCCCGGCCACGTCAGCCTGATCCCGCCGGGCGCCGAGGTCCACTACCACTACCGGGGCAGGTCGGAGCACCTGTACGCGCACTTCAGGCTGCCCGGCGGCGACGAGCGGCGGGTCGTGCCCGTCATGCGGGACGCGGGGGACCAGGCGCCGCTCATCGCCGCCTCCCTGCGGCAGGCCATCGCGGCGGTCCCCGACACCAGGGCCAGGGCGTCGGCCGAGGTGTGGACGGTGCTCTGGCGGATCGCGAACCTGCCCGTCGCCGGCAGCGCGCACGCCGTCGTGGCGGCCGCCATGGAGTACATCGACGCGGACCTGGCCGCGCCGCTGACCGTCCCCCGCGTCGCCCGCGCCGCCGGGGTGTCGCACAACCACCTCACCCGGCTGTTCCGGGCCCAGACGGGGCACACGGTGGTCGCGTACATCCGCCGCAGGAGGTTGTCCCGCGCGCTGCACCTGCTGCGCGAGTCGACCCTGGCGATCCCGGCGATCGCGGCGGCGGTGGGCATCCCGGACCTGCAGGCGTTCAACAAGGCCTGCAGACGCGAGCTGGGCGCCTCACCCCGGGCCCTGCGCGCGAGCGGCCCCGAGCACGGCGCGGGTAGGCCGCCACCTGCGGCGAGTGGACCCGATCAGCGGTGAGGCCGGGCGCGTGTCCGGGCCCGCCTGGCGCCGGGGGCGGGCCGTACCCGGTAGGTTGGCCGACCATGGAGGAACGCCACGATCATCACCGCCGCCCCGCCCGTGCCCTGGCCGCGATGGCGCTCGCCGCCCTCCTCGGCACGGCCGCCTGCGGCGACCCGGCCCCGGCGGCCTCGGCGGCCGGCCGGCAACCCGCGCCGAGCCCGTCCGCGCCGAGCCCGTCCGCGCCGAGCCCGTCCGCGCCGAGCTCGTCCGCGTCCACCCCACCGGCGGGCGGGACGCTGCCCGCGCCCGACCAGAAGATCCCCGGCGACCCCGCCCGGCTGGCCGCCGCGCTCAAGGGGACCAGCGCCGCGCTCAACGCCGCGATCGACGCCTGGCCGAAGACCGGCAAGCCGCCCCGGGACGTCGAGCTCCTGGCCCTTCACCAGCAGCGCGCCTACCGCTACACCGCCCGCCACCCCGAGGTGGCCGCCCGGGCCTTCGCCCGCCTGCCGTCCGGGCTGGCCGCCCAGGCCAAGGACAACACCGCCGCCATCCGCGAGCTGCTCTCCCTGGCCCACCCGATCAAGCCCTCGGCCACGTTCAAGGTCCAGCCCGCCCCGCCCGCCGCCGAGCTGCTCGGCCACTTCAAGAAGGCCGAGCGCAAGTTCGGGGTGGAGTGGGAGGTGCTGGCGGCGGTGATGTTCGCGGAGACGAAGTTCGGCCGGGTGAAGTCGGACAGCAACGTCGGCGCCCAGGGGCCCATGCAGTTCATGCCCGGGACCTGGAAGGCGTACGGCATGGGCGGCGACGTGCAGGACCCGCGCGACGCCGTCATGGGCGCCGCCAACTACCTGCGCGCCTCGGGGGCGCCCCGCGACTACCGGCGGGCGCTGTACGCGTACAACCATTCCCGGGCGTACGTGAACGCCATCCTCCTGCACGCCCGCCAGATGAAGCGGGACCCGAGGAACTACTACGCCTACTACAACTGGCAGGTGTTCGTGATCACCACGGCCGGCGAGCGGCGCCTCACCGGCCCGTAGGCCCCGCTACGACCCCCGCTATGACAGGGCGCGCGCGGCGTGGATCAGGGGGACGTGGCTGAAGGCCTGCGGGAAGTTGCCGACCAGCCGGTTGTAGCGGGGGTCGTACTCCTCGGCCAGCAGCCCCACGTCGTTGCGCAATGCCAGCAGCCGCTCGAACAGCGTCTTCGCCTCCTCCTTGCGGCCCTGCATCGCCATCACCTCCACCAGCCAGAAGCTGCACGCCAGGAAGGCACCTTCCCCGCCGGGCAGGCCGTCCACGTCGTTGTCCGCGGCCAGCGGGTAGCGCAGCACGAACCCGTCCGACATGAGCTCCTTCTCGATGGCCGCCACCGTCCCCACCACCCGGGGGTCGTCGGCCGGCAGGAAGCCGACCATGGGGATCATCAGCAGCGACGCGTCCAGCTCCGACGACCCGTACGACTGCGTGAAGGTGTTGCGCCGCGCGTCGTAGCCCTTCGAGAGGATCTCGGCGCGGACGACGTCGCGCAGCGTGCGCCACTTGTCGACCGGGCCGGTGCGGCCGAACCGCTCCACGTACTTGACCGCCCGGTCCAGCGCCGCCCAGCACATCACCTTCGAGTGCACGAAGTGCCGCCGGGGCCCGCGCACCTCCCACAGGCCCTCGTCGGGCTCGTCCCAGTGGTCCTCCACGTAGTCGAGGAGCTCCCGCTGGATGGTCCACGCGCGGTCGTCGGGTGACAGGCCGCGCGTGCGCGAGACGAACAGGCAGTTCATCACCTCGCCGTACACGTCGAGCTGGAGCTGCTTGACGGCCTCGTTCCCGATGCGGACGGGCCGGGAGTCCTCGTAGCCGTCGAGCCAGTCGAGGCGCAGCTCGGGCAGCCGGCGCTCGCCCGCGACGCCGTACATGATCTGCAGGTCCTGGGGCCGGCCCGCGATGGCCCGCAGCAGCCACGCGCGCCAGTCGGCGGCCTCCTCCAGGTAGCCGGAGCTGATCAGCGCGTCGAGCGTCAGCGTCGCGTCGCGCAGCCAGCAGAAGCGGTAGTCCCAGTTGCGCACCCCGCCCACGTCCTCGGGGAGCGACGTGGTGGGCGCGGCGACGATGCCGCCGGTGGGGGCGTAGGTGAGGCCCTTGAGCGTGATCAGCGACCGCACCACGGCGTCCCGGTACGGGCCCTGGTAGGTGCACCGCGCGACCCACTCCGCCCACATGGCCTCGCTCTCGCGCAGCTGGGTGTCGGCCTCGATCTGCGGCGGCATCGGCTCGTGCGAGGGGTGCCAGGTGAAGACGAACGGAAACCGGTCGCCCTCCTTGACCGTGAACGTGGCCCGGTGCGCGTAGTCGCCGCCCTTCAGCGGCACGGGGGAGTGCAGCCACACCGAGTCGGGCCCGCCGATGGCCTGCAGGTGGCCGTCGCTCTGGCGCACCCACGGCACGATCCGGCCGTAGTCGAAGCGCACCCGCAGCTGCGTGGACATCTCCACGGTCCCGGAGACGCCCTCCACGATGCGCACGACGTCGGGGTTGCGGTCGCGCGGCGGCATGAAGTCGATCACCCGGACCGTGCCCGTCGGGGTGTCCCACTCGCTCTCCAGAATGAGCGTCTCGGGCCGGTAGCGGCGGCGGGTGGCCGGTCTGCGGCCCGTGGGGCCGAGCCACCAGTGTCCGTTGCGCTCGCTGCCGAGCAGCGACGCGAAGCAGGACGGAGAGTCGAACCTGGGCAGGCACAGCCAGTCGATCGAACCGTCGCGGCCCACCAGAGCCGCCGACTGCATGTCCCCGATGAGGGCGTAGTCCTCGATCCGCATGCCTAGACGCTACTCGGAGGAGGGGCGATCCCGTGAGGGGGTCCGATCATGTCGCGTCATGCCCGGATCCCCTCACGGGATCACGTCAGGGGGAACCAGCGGGTGAACAGCTGGGTCAACGGCCCGATGGCCAGCGCGAACACCAGCGTTCCCACGCCCACGGTGCCGCCGAGCAGCCAGCCGGCGGCCAGGACCGTGATTTCGATGAGGAACCGGCCCAGCCGCACCGACAGGCCGAGCCGCATCAGCCCGGTCATGATGCCGTCGCGGGGGCCCGGGCCCATCCCGGCGCCGATGTAGAGCACGGTGGCCAGGGCGATGGCGACGACGCCGAGCACCACGTACAGGCCCTGCAGGACCAGGTGCGACGGGGTGGGCAGCAGGAAGATCGCGCCGTCGGCGAACAGGCCCAGGAAGACGACGTTGCTGACCGTTCCCAGTCCGGGCTTCTGCTTCAGCGGGATCCACAGCAGCAGCACCAGGGCGCCGATGCCGATGATGACGGTCCCGATGGACAGATCGGTCCGCAGGGCCAGGCCCTGGTGGAACACGTCCCACGGGTCGTTGCCCAGCCCGGACTCGACCTGGAGGCCGATGCCGGCGCCGTAGAGCGCGAGCCCGCCGTACAGCCTGACGAGGCGCGCGGGAAGGGACGAACTGAGCCGGGGGACGGTCGCTTCACTCATAGTGGCCACAGATTGGCATCCAACCGACTTGCCAAAACAGGGCCAATCACGAAAAGTGGCCTTATGAGGCATCTGTCGGCGACCCAGGTGGCGCGGCTCATCAAGATCGACCCGGCGGCGCGTCCGTACTACCGCGCGCTCGCCGACGGCGTGCGCGTCCTTATCATGGACGGCCAGATCCCGGTACGCGTCCGCATGCCCGCCGAACGCCACCTGGCCGAGACCCTCAAGGTCAGCCGCACCACCGTGACCTCGGCCTACGACCTGCTGCGCGAACGCGGCTACCTGGAGAGCCGCCAGGGCTCCGGCAGCTGGACCGCCCTGCCCGACCCGGCCACCACGGCCGACAACCCGTGGCTCAGCACCGACGGCGACGGCCTCGTCCAGCTCCAGTGCGCCGCCCCGCCCGCGCCGTCGGCCCTGCGGCAGGCGATGCTGGAGGCGGTGGACGACCTGTCCGTGTACGGCATGGGCAACGGCTACGACCCCATCGGCCTGCCCGTGCTCAGGGAGCGCATCGCCGCCCACTACACCGCCAGGGGCCTGGCCACCCGGCCCGAGCAGATCCTCGTCACGACCGGCTCCCAGCACGCCATCCAGCTCGTGCTCGGCCTGCTCGTCGGCGCCGGCGATCCGGTGCTCGTGGAGTCTCCGACGTACCCGCACGCCATCGACGTGGCCCGGCAGCGTGGCGCCAGGATCGTCCCGGTCGGCATCTCGCACGAGGGCTGGCAGGCCGACCTGGTGACGGGGGCCATGCGCCAGTCGGGGGCGCGGCTGGCGTACCTCATGCCCGACTTCCAGAACCCGACCGGCGCCCTCATGGACGACGCCACCCGCGCCGCCGTCGTGGGCGCGGCCCGGCGTACGGACACGGTGCTGCTGGTGGACGAGACCTGGTCGGAGCTGGCGCTGGACGAGGTGCCCCGGACCTCGCCGGCGGCGGCGTTCGACACCGACAGCCGGGTGATCAGCATCGGCTCGGCCTCCAAGCTGTGGTGGGGCGGGCTGCGCATCGGCTGGGTCCGCACCACCGCCGCGCTGGCCCGGCGGCTGGCGATGTTCCGGGCGGCCGTGGACATCGCCAGCCCGGTGCTGGAACAGCTCGTGGTGGCGCGGCTGTTCGACCGGCTGGAGGAGACGCGCGCCGAGCGCCGCCGCACGCTGCGCGCCTCACGCGACGCGCTGGTGTCGGGGCTGCGCGAGCACCTGCCCGAGTGGACGTTCACGGTGCCGCGCGGAGGCGGCACCCTGTGGGTGCGCCTGAACGGCCCGGGCGCCACGCCGCTCGCGGAGGCGGCCGCCCACCACGGCGTACGCCTCGCGCCCGGCCCGTGGTTCGGCCTGGAGGGCACCCTGGAGGGCTACCTCCGCCTGCCCTACACCCAGCCGCCCCAGGTCCTGACGGAAGCGCTCACCCGCATCCGCGCCGCCCGCGACCACGGCCCCACCGGCCCCCGCCGCCCCGTGGACGCGCTCATCGCGATGGTGTGAGGGGGTAAACCTCGACCTCCGCCCGATGCCCGCACGCGGACCGCAACTTGGCGTCCGTGGTGACCAGCGTGCATCCGAGAGCTTCGGCCAGAGCGATGTACGCGGCGTCGTACACGGTCAAGTTGTCGCGTAGCGCCCAGATCCGATCGGCGAGCTTCTCGATCGGATAGCGGACGAGGGGAAGGTCGGAGAAGTCCATGCGTGCTTCATCGGCCCGGTCGATGGGGAGCTTGCCGCTCATCACCAGCCCGCGCAGGGCGCTCAGGAATTCGATGTCGAGCAGTGTGGGAGCGTGCAGCGACCCCGCCTTCTGGAGCGTGCGCACCAGGTCGGGATCGGGTCGCTCGGCCTGAAGGGCGTGGACGCAGGCCGAGGCGTCGACCACGATCATGCGCCGCGGCCCTGGTGGATCGCCGTGAGGATGTCGTCGTTGGTCGGGCCGTTCTCCCGCGACCGCCGAAGCGCTCGCTCGATGACCTCGGCGGTCGTCGGGCGGGTGATGAGCCGCAGCTGGCGACGGAGATAGTCGGCGACCGTGAGGCCTTCGGCCTCCGCCTGAATGCGGAGCGCCTCATACGTCTCGTCCGGGACGTCGTCAATGCGTATCGTCTTCGCCACGCTCTGTGTCACCTCCCTCACGCTAGTCGCTTCCAGCGTGCGACGTCGTCTGCTTTCCCGCAATTCGAGCGCCTCATTCGCTGGAGCCCCGGGCCAAGGGGGCGCGCCATTTGCGGCGCATCGCCATGATCCGCAGCCCGAACGCCAGCACCGCCGCCGCCAGCGTGGCCGGCCAGCCGTGCAGCCCGTACGCCGACAGCGCCGCCATCACCCCCGACCCCAGCAGCGCGGGCACCGCGTACAGCTGGCGGTCGTACAGCAAGGTCGGGATCTCCCCGGCCAGCACGTCGCGCAGCATGCCGCCGCCGATGCCCGTCACCACCCCCAGCAGCGCCGCGTGCAGCGGGGCGAGGCCGTACTCCAGGGCCTTCTCCGTCCCCACCGCGCAGAACAGCCCGAGCCCCGCCGCGTCCAGCACCAGGATGAGCGGCATCACCCGCGCCACGTGCGGATGCCAGAAGAACACGATCACCGTCGCGGCCACCGGCACCAGCACGTACCCGAGGCTCTGGAAGGCGGCGGGCCGGACGTTGAGGATCAGGTCGCGTACGACGCCGCCGCCCAGGGCGGTCATCTCGGCCAGCACCACCATCCCGACCACGTCGAGCCGTTTGCGCACGCCCATGAGCGCACCCGTCAACGCGAAGACGAAGATGCCGACAAGGTCGAGAATTTCAGACACGTCGGAATATTTACCGTATGACCGGTTCGTGGTGCTCGGCCATCATCACCCGCAACCTCCGCGCGAACATGAACAACGCGATCCCGGCCACGATCGCCATCGCCGCCAGCACCAGGTAGTACATCGGATCCGACAGCACCCGGCCGAGCCGCCCCGTCTGCCCGCCGACCGCGTCGCCCACCGACAGCGAGATGAACCAGACCCCGAGCATCTGCCCCTTGAACGCCTCGGGCGCCAGCTTCGTCGTCACCGACAGCCCGACCGGGCTCAGCGACAGCTCCCCGAACACCTGGATGAGGTAGACGAGCACCAGCCACCACACCGACACCCTGCCGGGCCCCGCCAGCGCCGCCGCGACGGCCATGACCACGAAGCTCAACCCTATGACGATCAGCGCGAACGCGAACTTCTGCGGCGTGCTCACCCGCGTCCCGAGCCGCACCCACAACGCGGCGAAGACCGGCACGAAGATCATGATGAACAGCGGGTTGAAGGACTGCGTCGTGGCCGGCTGGATCGGGATGCCGAACAGCGACAGGTCGGTGTGGTCCCTGGCGAAGAACAGCAGCTTGCTCGGCGCCAGGTCGTAGATCATCCAGAAGACGGACGCGGCCACGAACAGCCAGATGTAGGCCTTCATCCGGATCCGCTCGTCCTCGGTCAGGTCGTGACTGCCGAGCAGGAGGTACGAGAAGTACGCCACCGGCACGATGAGGATGACCACGGTGATCGCCACGGTGAGCCGGTCGACCGTGAGCGTGCCGGTCGCCGCCCACGCGCCCAGCGCGATCGCCGCCGCCGCCGCGATCCCCGCCCCCCGCCAGAACAGGCGGTGCTGCACGTGGGCCGGCCGCTCGCCGATGCCCCGCAGGTATCGGCCGCCCCGGATGTACTGGGCCAGGCCGAACGCCATCCCGACGGCCGCCGCGCCGAACCCCAGGTGCCACCGGTCGCCGGTGGCCAGCCAGCCGACCACGATGGGCGCGAAGAACGCGCCCAGGTTGATGCTCATGTAGAACAGGGAGAACCCGGCGTCCCTGCGCGCGTCGTCCCCCTCGGGGTAGAGCCGTCCGACCATGACGGACATGTTCGGCTTGAGCAGGCCGGTGCCGGCGATGATCAGCAGCAGGCCCTGCCACACGAAGTACGGCGACGACACCGGGAGGGCCATGCTGATGTGCCCCAGCATGATGACGAACCCGCCCCAGAACACCGACCTGCGCGCCCCCAGGATCCGGTCCGCGATCCACCCGCCGGGCAGCGCCACCAGGTAGATGAGCGCGCCGTAGACGCCGACGACCGCCTGCGCCGTCTCCTGAGACAGGCCCAGGCCCTGCTGCGCCGGTGACGCGGCCAGGAACGTGGCGAGGATCGCCCGCAGCCCGTACCAGCTGAACCGCTCCCACATCTCGGTGCCGAACAGCGTGGCCAGTGCCCAGGGATGCCCGAAGAACGTCCTGCCGCTCATGTGCCGCCCCCTCTGTGCACCCGGTCGATTACTCTACGTGAAGGACGCGGGTCTTTCTCCTCAGGCTCTTGCCGCTACCCCCTTGGTGTGGTGCGATGCAGGCCACTCACGCAAGTGAACACTGACTGGAGGCGCGCGCCATGGCCGAAGACCTCGAAGTCCGGGCCGAGATCGAGCGGCAGATCGCCGGCCGTACCGTCTGCGAACGGCTCAGGCACGCCGCCGAGCAGCACCCCGACGCCCCCGCCTACTCCGACCCCGACGGGGACGGCTGGACCACGCTGACCTACGCGCAGGCGCGGCAGCGGGTCCTGGAGATCGCCGCGGGTTTCGTCGCGCTCGGGCTGGAACCCGGGGAGTCGGTGGCGGTGATGATGGTCAATCGCAGCGAGCACGTGCTCGCCGATCTCGGGGCCGTGCACGCCGGCGGGGTCGGCTGCACGGTGTACTCGACGTTCGCGCCCGAGCAGATCGCGTTCGTGGCCGGGGACGTGGCCGCCAGGTACGCGGTGCTGGGCGGCCCGGCCGAGCTGGCCCGCTGGCAGCCCGTCCTGTCCCAGCTGGACGGGCTCCGCAGGATCATCATGCTGGAGGGGGCGCCCGCGGACGAGCGGTTCATGTCGTGGGAGGACTTCCTGGAGCTGGGCCGCGCGCGCCTGGCCGCGGCCCCGGCCGAGGTCGAGGCCCGCATGAGCGCGGTCACCCCCGGCGACGTGGTCACCGTCCTCTACACCTCGGGCACCACCGGCATGCCCAAGGGCGTCCCCCTCACCCACGCGAACGTCTTCTACGAGGTCGCCGCCACCGACCGCATCACGAACCTGCCCGTCCGGGGCACGCAGATCTCCTACCTCACGTACGCGCACATCGCCGAGCGCATCCTCAGCCTCTACCTGCCCCTGGTCAAGGTCTCCCACGTGCACTTCTGCACCGACCTGGCCAACCTGGGCAAGACGCTGGGGCAGGTCAGGCCGATGATGTTCTTCGGGGTGCCGCGCGTGTGGGAGAAGATGATGGCCCGCCTGCTCGCCGTGCTCGCCACCCAGCCGGAGGAGCAGCAGGCCGCCGTACGCCAGGCGATGCGGGCGGGCGCCGCGTACGTGGAGGCCGGCCAGTACGGGCGCACGATCACCCCCGAGATCCAGGCGGCCTACGAGCAGGCGGACGCGTCCCTGCTGTCGATCATCCGCGGCATGATCGGCTTCGACCGCGCCGAGTGGACCGCCACGGGCGCCGCGCCGCTGCCCGCCGAGGTGCAGCACTTCTACGCCGGGCTCGGGCTCAAGGTCATCGACGTGTACGGCATGACGGAGACGACCGGCGCGTTCACCGGCAACAGCCCCTCCTGCTACCGCCTGGGCACCGTCGGCAGGGCCGAGCCCGGCGTCGAGATCCGCATCGCCGAGGACGGCGAGATCCTCACCCGCAGCCCGCTCAACACCCGCGGCTACGTCAACCGGCCCGAGGCCACCGCCGAGCTCATCGACGACGGCGGCTGGCTGCACACCGGCGACATCGGCACGGTCGACGAGGACGGCTTCTACCGGGTGGTCGACCGGAAGAAGGAGCTGATCATCACGGCGGGCGGCGAGAACATCTCCCCGGCCGAGATCGAGAACCACCTCAAGGAGCACATGCTCGTCGGCCAGGCCCTCGCCTACGGCGACAACCGGCCGCACCCGGTGGCCCTGCTGACGCTCGACGGGGAGGTGGCGCCGGGCTGGGCGCAGGCGCGCGGCATCGCGTTCGCCTCGCTGGCGGAGCTGGCCGAGCACCCGGAGGTGATGAAGGAGGTGGAGACGGCGGTCGAGGCCGCGAACGCCAAGCTGGCCAGGGTGCAGCAGGTGAAGAAGTGGGCGCTGCTGGGCACCGAGTGGACGGCCGAGACCGAGGAGCTCACCCCGAGCCTGAAGCTCAAGCGGCGGATCATCCACGCGAAATACGCCGACGTCATCGAGGGCCTTTACAGCGGGCCGCGTTAGGGCACTTTGGCGGGGTTCGCCTGCTCCGGCTGATCCCGGTTTTGCCATTCGTGGCGTGTGTCGAGGTCCTGGCCATTACCGGGCGGTTCCTACCGTCTCGATCATGACCAGAAGCCTTCTTCTCGTCTCGCTCGCGGCCGGGCCGCTCACCGTGCCCGCCCTCCCGGTCGCGACCGAGCCCGTCATCCGCGCGATCATCGTCCGTCCGGCCGAACCCATCGTGGGGGCGAACGACTCCGTACGCCTGGTGGTCGACGTCGTCGCCAAAGGCGTGCGCGGCCAGGGCGGCGTCACCGTCAAAGTCGAACCCGGCGCCCCACCCGGCCCCGTACTGACCGACAAGCTACCGATCCCGGCACCGGCTCCGGCCCCGGCGCCCGCCCCCGACACCGGCTCGGTGGGCTCCGGTCCCGCCCCCACCAGCGGCTCCGTCGGCACCCGCCCCGCGCCGGGCACCGCACCGGGCACCGCGCCCCGTCCCGCACCGGTGGCCCGTCCCGCACCGGGCACGGCGCCCCGTCCGGCACCGGTGGCCCGGCCCGCACTGCCGAACCAGCCCCGGCCGGGCGTCCGGCCCGCACTGCCGAACCAGCCCCGGCCAGGAGCCCGGCCGGCGCCGCCGAACCAGCCCCGACCAGGCGTCCGGCCCGTGGCACCCGCCCCGGCGCCCGCACCCGTTCAGGCCCCTGCACCCGTTCAGGCCCCCGCACCCGCTCCCGTTCAGGCGCCCGCTGTCGCTCCGGCGGCGCAGCCACCGCAGCTGGCCGAGGACGCTCTGGAGGGCACCCCTCCGCAGCTGACCTGGCGCACCGCGGGACCGGGATCCGGCCCGCCGGCCCGCATGGCGAACGGCTGGGAGACCTGGCGTTTCCTCCCCGACAAGCAGCTGAACCGCTACTACCCGACCGGCACCTGGACGATCACCGCCACCGCCAGGGGAGCGGGCGGGACGACGGTCACCGAGTACGCGTCGTTCCAGTTCAGGCGGGACACGAAGCTCTCGTCGGTCCGGGCCGACAAGCTGGAGGGCTCCGACCTGGTACGCCTGCGCGGCTCGCTCAGGCGGGTGGACCCGCGCGGCTACACCGACTACGGCCCGTTCGCCAGGCAGCAGCTGGAGATCCTGTGGCGCGGCGACGAGTCCACGGCCTGGGAGCGAATCGGGCAGACGACGACGGACGCCTCCGGAACCTTCGAGGCGACGGTCGCGGGCCGCGCGGGTGGCCTCTGGCGCGTCCGCTATCCCGGAACGGGACACTACGCCTCAGACGCCTCCAAGTCCCGACAAATTACGCAATAGCCGAAAAGATGCCTATAGCACGGCCTTAAACCGCCGTTGCGGAATTGTGATCAGCTTTACTACAACTTTTCCTTACCCTTACGCGTCATTGGCGTTGACATGGCCCCGACTTGGGGCCGTGTCCGAGACGGGGAAGGAATTCCATTTTGAAGATGCGACGTCTAGCCGCCGGCCTGGCGGCTGCCGCCCTGGGCGCGACGATGGTGGCGACCGCCGCCTCGCCCGCGCTCGCGGACCCGGACCCGGGCCTGGACCCGGATGTCGCGGGCTACACGAGCCTGCAGTTCGACGCGAACCCCGAGCCCGCATGGCGGGGCCGGCCCATCACTCTCGAGGGCAAGCTCTCCGTGCAGTGCGACGAGGACTACATCAGTGGCTTCGTGTCGGTGCACAAAGCCGACTACTGCAAGGACTCGGAGCGCTGGCACCGTCTTGCCTGGAAGCGGATCGTGATCCTCTTCCAGCCTGACGGCAGCGGCCGCTGGGAGTACGTGGACACCATCAGGACCAGCGGCAAGGGCTACTTCTCGACGCGGGTTCCGGCCCGTACGTCGGGTACGTGGCGCGCGGTCTTCGAGGGCTCCCGCTCGCTCTCCCCGGCGGAGGGCAAGGACTGGGTCAAGGTCGTCGGCCGCCGCTGATCCACCCCGAAACGCCCGGCCTTTCCCGGCCGGGCGTTTCCCATTTCGACCCCTTTGACGTCGTAGGCGGCCAGGTAGGCCGGCGCGCCGCCGCGGCCGTAAGTGTGGTTCACACGCATCGCGCGGGCCCGGCCGGGGCGAGGGTGGGGTGGCAGCGGCAGCGGGCCTGGATGGATGTCTTCTCGTCCGCGCTGATCACGTACTCGTCCTCGCCCGGCGCCTGGCCCTGCCAGGTACGGGCGTACAGGTCCAGCACGCGCTCGGCCTGGCCAGGGGCCTTGGCCTGGGCGGTCTGTAGCGGCGTGAAGGCGGGCGGGCGACCAGAGCGCCTACGGTCGGACAGTCCGGCCGGTCGCTGCTCGGCGAACCGGCCTCTCCAGCAGCGGACCGTGTCCAGGTGCAGTCCCGTCTCGCGGACGATGCGCGCGTTGGAGCGCCCACGCGCCGCATGCAGCACGATCGTCGCTCGCTGCCGGGCCCTGGTGTGGGGTCTTGTGGCCGTGCGCCATCTTCTTGAGCCGGTGGCGCTCGGAGGCGGTCAAAGTGATGGGCACGGAGCGTGTGGCGGGCACGGGACGAAGCGGCCGATCCTCCCGGAATGGTCAGCGGCCGGTGCGAACGGCGGTGAGGAACCCTCCGCTCGCAGGACCGGGGACGGGACGGCCGTAGGAGGCGGCGAGTTCGGCAAGATCGTGAGGCTGAGGTTGCCAACCGTGTCGGCTGAGCCAGCCGGGGGCATCTTCGCCCAGTTCGCCCTTCCACAATGATGTGTACTGGTCCATCGTCGGCATGCCACGAGTCTGCGCAAGGAAGGCCGAACCAGCGATGTCGCCGTGTTCAAAGGCTAGTCGGCTGCCCGGCGCGGAGAGTTCACCGACTGCGGTCAGCAGACGCGCCGCCTCATCAGCCATCAGGTAGACCAGCAGTCCTTCCGCGAGCCATGCTGTTGGCGCGGTGGGATCGAACCCGGCCGCGACCAGCTCGCCCGTCCAGCTCTCGCGCAGGTCGACCGGAACGATGCCGCGCTCGCACGTCGGCACCGCGTCGCATGCGGCCAGCACCGCCTCCTTGAACGCGAACAGCTCGGCAAGGTCGAGTTCGAACACGCTCACACCGCCCGGCCACGGCAGCCGCAGAGCACGTGTGTCGAGCCCGGCGGCGAGCAGAACCACCTGTGCGCAACCGGCAGCCGTGGCAGTGAGCAGATAGTCATCGAAGAACCGCGTGCGCAGTACTCCATGGAAGGCGAACACGGCGCCCAAGGAGGCCAGCGGCCCCAGTGCGGCAAGGTCTTCGGCGAAGGTGGGCTCCTCGGGAAACGCCCCGGGCGCGGCGTCCAGGAATCTCTGGGCGTACGGATCGTTGAACAGCCGGTCGTCCCTGAGGCTCTCGCGGGCCCTCACCATCGCCACCCCCAGCGCCGTCTTCGCCACACCCTTCAGTGAGCCGTCTGGCTCCATCGCCGCCTCCTCGATCGAAACTTATTCATCGCCAACGATACATCTCTAGCGATGCTTCTGTGGCGATGTAACCTTCGCACATGGATGGCGGACAGTTGCACCGGCTTGGCAAGCGCCTCATCGAGCTGTCCTCGCAGGTCACCGGCGAGGCCGGCGACCTGTCGCTCACTCCCGGGGAGGCCGCTGTCCTGGAAGACGTGATCAAGCACCCCGCCAGCTCGATCAGCGAGATCCACCAACGGACAGGCTTTGTGCAGAGCCACGTGTCCGCGTCGGTCTCGCGCCTCAAAGCGCGTGGGCTGGTGAAAACCGAACCCGACGCGAGCGACGGGCGGCGCACCCGGGTCCGAGTCGCGGACGGAGCTATGCAGGCGATCGGCCGCCGCGCAGCCCGCAGCATCGACCAGGCGATCGGCCGCACCATCGGCGACCCCGGTCGGGCTCGCCGGACGACCGAGCTGTTGCAGGAGCTGGCCGACATCCTGCTGTGACCCGCGCCGGCAAACCTCAAGGGCCGCCCTACCTCGCCGACGCCCCGCCATCACAACAGTCGCCTTACGTCAACCACCGAAGGATTTCCGGAGCCGACCACCAAGCCCGGCGGCACCCAGCGCCCGACGCCCAGCGTGCGCCGCGTGCCCGAGCGTGTCCTGCATGCCACACGTCCCGCACCTCACGTCCCCGGAACGCTCCATCGCCCGGGCTGCCCCAGGACGCCCACCACCCGCGCGGTCCGAAGCGGCGGCGCGGCGAAGACGTCCCGGAAGCACGACAACCCGGCGGAGGCTAGTACGACACGGCAACCTGGACGCGGTGGTGCCGGGGCCGCTCGACCTCGTCCACCACCGCCACCCCCAGGTCGGCGAACGAGAACGCGGGCTCCAACGCCGGCACCTCCCCGCCCCCGATCCGATAACGCCCGGTCCGGGACGCCGACTCGTCGAGGAGCACGGGCGGCGGCGCGAGCACCACCCAGTCCAGCCCAGACTTCTCGAACACCTCCAACTCCGCCGCATGCCCCAGCGAGAACGCCCGCGCCTCGGCCGGGAAGTCCGGCGTGTCCACGAGCCGAACCCCCGGCGAGACCTCCAGCAGGCTCCCGATCCCGACCGCCACCAGCCGGGACACCCCGGCCTGCCCCAGCCCGCCGACCAGCGCCCGGGCCGCCGCCGTGTAGAACTCCTCCGACGACATGTCCAGCCGGGCCGCCACCTGGACGGCCGCGTCGTGCCCCGCCGCGACCTCCGCCACGCCGGCAAGGTCGGTGACATCCCCGGCCACCACCCGCACCCGCGCCCCGGACGAATCCCACACACTTGCGTACTTCCCGGGATCCCGGACGACGGCCGTCACCTCGTGCCCCCGCCCGACCGCCTCCGCGACCACCCGCACCCCGGCCCGCCCGCCGGCGCCGAACACCACGATCTTGCTCACCTTCGCCACACCCCTTCTGCCTGGGCCGGCATCCCCGGCCACTCAGCGGAGACGGTAAAGGGCGAGATATCGCTTTCCGCAACGATAGTTACCTACGATGTCGGGATGGCCGAGCCACTCGATCCGGACATGTTCACCGGATGCCCTCCGGTAGTCGCGCCGATCCGCATCGGCGACAAGTGGACCGCGAAGCTCATCCGCTGCCTGGAATCGGGCCCGCGCCGCTTCAAGGAACTCCAGGTCACGCTGCGCGGCATCACCCCGAAGGTCCTCACCGAGTCCCTGCGCGCCATGGAGCGCGACGGCTTCCTCACCCGCACCGCGTACGACGAGATCCCGCCGCGCGTCGAGTACGAGCTGACCGACCTTGGCCGCAGCCTCATCGAACCCATGAACGCCGGCTGCGAGTGGTCGAGAAACCACCTGGCCGAACTGATGAACGCCCGCGAGGCATGGTACGAGGCGGCGGGATGACCCCGCTGACACCGACCGCGTGCGGCGTTTCTCGCGGTTCTGGGGTGTTCGTGTGGAATCGATCTAGGGCGCAAAGTGTTGTCGTGCGGTGAAGGAGTGATTTTGAGCCTCGCCGGACAGGCGTCGTAGTCTGGCCCTCTGGCGAACGAACAGGAGGTGACGCCCCATGTTGCGAGACTCGTTCGGACGGGTGGCGACGGATCTGCGGGTGTCCCTCACGGACAAGTGCAATCTGCGCTGCACGTACTGCATGCCGCCCGAGGGCCTCGACTGGCTCCCCAACGCGCAGCTCCTCACCGCCGACGAGATCGTCCGCCTCGTGACCATAGGCGTCGAGCACCTGGGCATCACCGAAGTCCGCTACACCGGTGGCGAGCCGCTCATCAGGCGCGAGCTGGTCGACATCGTCGCCCGTACCACCGCCCTGAGCCCCAGGCCGCAGGTCTCGCTGACGACCAACGGCATCGGGCTGGCCCGGCTGGCCGAGCCGCTGGCCGCCGCCGGGCTGGACCGGGTCAACGTCTCGCTCGACACGCTCGACCGCGACACGTTCAAGCGGCTCGCCCACCGTGACCGGCACGCCGACGTGATCGCCGGCCTCGCCGCCGCCGACGCCGCGGGCCTGCGTCCCGTCAAGGTCAACGCGGTGCTCATGCGCGACCTCAACGACCACGAGGCCGTACCTCTGCTGCGGTGGTGTCTCGACCGGGGCTACGAGCTGCGCTTCATCGAGCAGATGCCCCTCGACGCCCAGCACGGCTGGACCCGCGAGGGCATGGTCACCGCCGACGAGATCCTCGACCGGTTGTCGGGCGGGTTCGACCTCGCGGCGGACGACCTGGAGGAGCGCGGCAGCGCGCCGGCCGAGCGGTTCCTCGTGAACGGGGGTCCCGGCCGGGTCGGGGTGATCGGGTCGGTGACGCGCCCGTTCTGCGGGTCCTGCGACCGGGTACGGCTCACCGCCGACGGCCAGGTGCGCAACTGCCTGTTCGCGAGGGAGGAGTCCGACCTGAAGACGCGCATGCGCGAGGGGGCCTCCGACGAGGAACTGGCCGAACGCTGGGTCGCCGCCGTGGCACGCAAGCGCGCCGGCCACGGCATCGACGACCCGTCCTTCCTCCAGCCGGCCCGGCCCATGTCCGCCATCGGCGGCTGACGGCGTGGCGCCCTCGGCCGAGAGCCCGGGTCAGCCGGCCTTCGACGCGGTGATCCTGGCCGGGGGAGAGGCGCGCCGGCTCGGCGGGGCGGACAAACCCGGCCTCACCGTGGGCGGCAGATCCCTGGTCGAGCACGTGGTGACGGCCGTCGCGGACGCCCGCACGACGATCGTCGTCGGCCCCGAGCGCCCGATCCCCGGAGTGGTGTTCGTCCGCGAGGACCCGCCGAGAAGCGGCCCCGTCCCGGCCCTGGCGGCAGGACTGAACGGGGTCACCGCCCCATGGGTGGTCCTGCTCGCGGGCGACCTGCCCTTCATCACCGCCCCCCATGTCACAGCCCTCCTGAACGCCGCCACAACCCAGCCGCCCAACCCCACGGCCGCCCCGGCCCCGCCGACCCCCGCAACCCAGCCGCCCGACGCCCCCGTGCGCTCGACGCTTGGCGAGACGGCGCGGTCGGCGCCCGGTGACGTCGCAGGCCCGACACCCGGCGACGTTTTTGAGGCTGTGCCCGGGAACGCGGCACGGGCAACGTCCGAGCGTGCTGCGCGGTCGTCGATGCCCGGCCGGGCGGCGCGACCGATGTCTCAGGACGTCGCAGGGGCGGCGGCGGGAGGTGCCGTGGCGCCGGCGTCCGGAGATGCCCCGGAACCGGCCCCCGAGGAGGGGCCGGTCGGTGGGGTGGTGATGGTGGATGACGGCGGGCGGGAGCAGTGGCTGGCCGGGGTGTGGCCGACGGCGCGGCTCAAGCGGGCCCTGGCCGCCTACCCGGGCCGCTCGCTCAAGGGCCTGCTCGGCCCCCTCACGGCCGTACGGCTGGCGTTGCCGGGAAGGCCCTGGTTCGACTGCGACACAATGGATGACCTGGAGGAGGCTCGTATGAACGTGCTCAACGAATGGACTGTCCTGGCCTGCGAGGAGCTGGGCATCGACCCGGCCACCGTGGACCGCGACCTGATTCTCGATCTCACCAAGGAGGTCGCCCACGGCGTCGCGAGACCGGCCGCGCCCCTGACGGCGTATCTGCTCGGCCTCGCCCAGGGCGCAGGGACCGCCCCCGACGACGCGGCGGCGAAATTGATCACATTGGCGAAGAACTGGGGACAGGCCACAGCCGAGACGCTGACAGACGGCTGACACTCGAACGAACTCTTGAAGTCAAGCCGCCCTCCCGCCTGAAGATTTCCTGTGAATAACGAGGCGGGAGGGAGTGCAAACGGTTTCGGGAAAGCGGCCCTATCCGACTGCGGCCGGCGTCGCCAACTGATCAAAAACTTCCGGGAAAGGGCGACGCCGGGTGGTTACGGGGGCAAACCACCCGGCGTCGCGTCATCGGCGTTCCGACGGGGGCCCGGAACGCCGGCACCAGCACTCCGACGGGGGACCGGAGCGCTTGCCTAAAGCGTACACCTACAACCCGTGGGATGCGTCAAGACTTAGTCACGACCCGATCTCGCGTCGATGCAGCGGTATCTCGGTTTGGTTAGCTTCAGGGGTGCCAAAGGTAGGCGGAGGGGCAGCCTTCCCTCTCTCATTGGCCCCGATTACGGCTATGTATGGCAAAAAGACTGCGGCGGCGATGAACAGCAGCCGGTACGGCCACGGCACCGGCACCACGACCGCCAGGATCAGGCAGATCGTCCGGATGCCCATCTTGATGAGGTAGCCGATCTCGCGCTTGCGGATGTCGTCCGTCAGCGACGGCTTGGCGTCCGTGACCTGGTGGACGTCTGGTCTCCTGCGCCACCCCTTCATATCTTCCACCGTAGACCTGGAACAGGCCGGGTGCGACAGCGCCCCGGTGCGGGAACAGGGGTCATGCGATCATGGCCTTTGAGTAAGGAGGATGTGGAGATGACGGATCGAACGTACCGGGTGACCGAGATCGTCGGAACGTCGGGGGAGAGCGTCGACGAGGCCATCCGCAACGGCATCAGACGGGCCTCGCAGACGCTCCGTCACCTCGACTGGTTCGAGGTGACGGAGATCCGCGGGTACATCGACGCGGGAGAGGTCGCGCACTTCCAGGTCGGCATGAAGGTGGGCTTCCGCCTCGAGGACGCCTGACTCGAAAACACCTCAACGGGCCGCGTACGGCTCCCTGACGGCCGTAGGGGGCCGTGCGGGCCCCGGGGATCGGAGAGCCGTCCCGGCGCCCCTCGCCGGAGGCGAGAGGTTAGATTGGCCGGTGTGAGTGTTGAGTTCCGGATCCTGCTGGTGTGCACGGCGAACATCTGCCGTTCCGCCATGGCGCAGGTGATCGCCGAGGCGATGCTCAACTCCGCGCACCTGCCCGTGGCGACGGGGAGCGCGGGGGTTCGCGCGCTGGTCGGCCGGCCGATGGCCCCCCACGCGATCACGGCCCTCGACCGGCTGGGCCTGGACGGCCGGGCGCACCGTGCCCGGATGCTGGACCACGACCTGGTCAGCTCGGCCGATCTGCTGCTGACGATGGAGGCCGGGCACCGGGCCGTGGCCGTCGAGATCGCCCCCGAGGCGGAGCGCAGGACGTTCACGCTGCCGGAGTTCGCCGAACTGGCGACCGGGGCGGGGCACCGCCGTTATCGCTCGGACACGGCCGAACGGGCGCGGGCGATCGTCGAGTCGGCCGCCGAACGGCGCGACGCGCGGCGGGCGCCCGAGGTGTACGACCCGTACGGCGGCCCGTACGAAGGCTACGAGGCGTGCACCAAGACCCTCGGTGAGGCTCTCAGCCACGCCCTGGGCGCTCTGCTGGGCCCTCGCTGATCACGGGCTGATCATGGGGGCCGCGCCCGGGATTGGGCGCGGCCATCGGGAAGGTCAGCTGGCCTGGCTGACCGTGGACATGTTGAAGTCCGGCACCCGCACCGCCGGCATGATCGTGCGCTGGAAGTAGTCGTTCCACTCCCGGGGCAGCGTGCGCCCGGCGGCGCCCACCTCCGTCAACCGCCCGAGCAGGTCGACCGGGCTCTCGTTGAAGCGGAAGTTGTTCACCTCGCCCACGACCTCCCCGTGCTCGACCAGGTAGACCCCGTCCCGGGTCAACCCGGTCACCAGCAGCGTCTGCGGGTCGACCTCGCGGATGTACCACAGGCAGGTGACGAGGAGCCCGCGCTCCGTGGAGGCGATCATCTCCTCCATGGACCGGCCGCCCTCGGGGCCCGACATGATCAGGTTGGAGATCCCGGGCGTCACCGGCAGGCCGCTCAGCTCCGCCGAGTAGCGGGTCTGCAGCAGGGCCTCCAGGGTCCCGTCCTTGATCCAGCCGGTCGGCCCCAGCGGGAGCCCGTTGTCGAAGACCGAGCTCTCCCGGCTGGAGGCGTGCGCCGTGACGAACGGCGCGCACGCGATGCCCGGCGCCGACGGGTCGCTCGACAGCGTGACGGGCAGCGTGCCCAGCCGCTCGCCCACCCGCGTGCCGCCGCCGGGCTTGGAGAACACCGAGCGCCCGTCGAGCGCGTCCCTGGCCCCCGCCGACCAGAACAGGTAGATCATCAGGTCGGCCACCGCGCTCGGCGGCAGGAGCGTCTCGTAGCGCCCGGCCGGCAGGTCGATCCGGGTCTTGGCCCACTCCAGCCGCTGCGTCAGCGAGGCGTCGAGGGCCGCGACGTCCACGTCCGTGAAGTCCTCGGTGGACACGCCCGTCCACGCCGAGCGCTTCAGGTCGGCCGACTTGGCGTTGAGCTCCAGGCGCCCGGTCGGCTGGTCGTGGCGCAGCCGCAGGCCCGCGGACGTGCCGAGGAACGTCGAGGTCAGCGAGTGCTCCGCGAACCCGTACAGCTTCCTGCCGCCCGCCTCGGCCGCCGCGAACGCGTCGCCGAGCGCGGGCGCGAACCCCTCGAAGACCCCGATGTCGGTCGGCTCGACGGCGGAGCCCCAGTGCGGCGACTGCGGCACGCCCTCGACGAGGGCGCGGGCGTCCTCCGCGGGCTGGGCCTCCCGCGCGGCCGCGTCGGCCGCCGCCACCACGTCCGCGAGCTGATCCTCGCGTACGGCGGCCCGCGACACGACCCCGACGCTCTGCCCCGCGATCGAGATCACGGTCAGCCGGGCGGAGCGGGCGACGCCGTTCGTGGTGAGCGTGTTGCCCGCGAACCGCAGGTTGGCCGTGGACTTCTCGTCCACCAGCACCACGCAGTCGTCGTTCGCCGAGAGCTCCAGAGCCTTCTCGACCATCTCCTGCGGCCTCATGCTTTGCCACCCTCCTGAACGGTGTTGAGGATCCGCACGCCCCTGAACAGCGCCGACGGGCAGCCGTGGCTGACCGGCGCGACCTGGCCCGGCTGGCCCTTGCCGCAGTTGAAGGCGCCCCCGAGCACGTATGTCTGCGGCCCGCCGACGGCCTCCATCGACTGCCAGAAGTCCGTCGTGGTCGCCTGGTAGGCGAAGTCCCTGACCTGCCCGGCCAGCTTCCCGTGGGAGATCCGGTACGCCCGCTGCCCGGTGAACTGGAAGTTGTAGCGCTGCATGTCGATCGACCAGCTCTTGTCGCCGACGATGTAGATCCCCCGCTCGACGCCCGAGATCAGCTCGTCGGTGGAGGGGCCGTCCGGTGCGGGCGCCAGCGACACGTTGGCCATGCGCTGGATCGGCATGTGCCCCGGCGAGTCGGCGAACGCGCACCCGTTGGACCGCCCGAGCCCCTTCATCAGGGCCATCCGCCGGTCGAGCTGGTAGCCGACCAGGATGCCGTCCTTGACGATGTCGAAGCTCTGCCCCTGCACGCCCTCGTCGTCGTAGCCGATCGTGGACAGGCCGTGCGTGACCGTGCGGTCGCCGGTCACGTTCATCAGCGGCGAGCCGTAGACCAGCTCGCCCAGCTGGTCGAACGTGGCGAAGCTGGTGCCCGCGTAGGCCGCCTCGTAGCCGAGCGCCCGGTCCAGCTCGGTCGCGTGGCCGATCGACTCGTGGATCGTCAGCCACAGGTTGGACGGGTCGATGACCAGGTCGTAGTCGCCCGCCTCGACGGAGGGCGCCGCCAGCTTCTCGGCCAGCAGCTCGGGCAGCCTGGCCAGCTCGCCCTGCCAGTCCCAGCCCGTGCCCGTCAGGTATTCGTAGCCGCGCCCGACCGGCGGCGCGAGCGTCGACATGTCGTCGAAGCCGCTCTCGTGCGCCTTCATCGCGTTGAGCTTCGGGTGCACCCGCACCCGCTGCTGCGTGGTGACCGTGCCGGCCGTGTCGGCGTAGAACTTCTGCTCCTTGACCTGCAGCAGCCGCGCCGACACGTGATCGGCGCCCTTCAGCAGGCCGGCCGACCAGTCGGCCAGCAGGCTCACCTTGTCGGCCGAGGAGACCTCGAACGGGTCGACGTCGTACTCTGACACCCACACGGCCTCGGCGTGCACCGGCTCGGGCGCCAGCTCGATGGGCTCGCGGTTGATCGGGGCGCTCACCTCCGCCACCCGCACGGCCTGCTCGGCCACGGCCGCGGCGGCCTGCGGCGTCAGGTGGATGCCCGCCGCGAACCCCCACGTGCCGCCCTTGACGACACGCACGGCGTAGCCCAGGTCGTCGGCGTCCATGGCGCCTTCGAGCCGGGCGTCATAAAGGCTGAGCGTCTCGGCTCTGACGCGTTCGAGCCGGAAGTCGGCGTGCTCGGCGCCGAGTTCGCGGGCGCGTTGCAGGGCGGCGTCCGCCAGCTGCCGCAGCGGCAGCTCCAGGAAGTCGGGATCGATCTGGCGCATGTCCACGATCCTAACCCTGTGATCTTGTGCCACCCGGACAACCGCATACCCGCCGGTAGGAGATAGCGTCTGGTGCCATGGCACGCTCTGTACTCGTCACCGGGGGCAATCGCGGCATAGGCCTCGCGATCGCCCGTGAACTCGCCGCGGCCGGCGACGCCGTCGCGGTCACCTACCGATCGGGGGAGCCGCCCGAGGGTCTGTTCGGCGTGCGCTGCGACGTCACCAGCATGGCCGACGTCGAGGCCGCGTTCGACAAGGTCGAGGCGGAGCAGGGCCCGGTCGAGGTCCTCGTCTCCAACGCCGGCATCACCAAGGACACGCTGCTGGCGATGATGAAGGAAGACACCTTCACCGACGTCATCGACGCCAACCTGACGGGCGCCTACCGCGTGGCCAAGCGGGCCATCCGCCCGATGATGAAGCTCAAGCGCGGCCGGATCGTCCTCATCTCCTCGGTGGTCGGCCTGTCCGGCCAGGCCGGCCAGGCCAACTACGCCGCCTCCAAGGCCGGGCTGGTCGGCTTCGCCCGCTCCCTGGCCCGCGAGTACGGCTCGCGCAACATCACGGTCAACGTGGTCGCGCCCGGCTTCGTGGCCACCGACATGACGGCCGACCTCGACCAGGAGGCGATCGTCTCCCGCATCCCCCTCGGCCGCCAGGCGGCGCCCGAGGAGGTGGCACGCGTCGTACGCTTCCTGGCCGGCGACGACGCCTCTTACATCACCGGGGCCGTGATCCCGGTCGACGGCGGACTCGGAATGGGGCACTGACGTGGGAATTCTCGAAGGCAAGCGGATCCTCGTGACGGGCGTGCTCACCGACGCCTCGATCGCCTTCTCGGTGGCCAAGCTGGCCCAGGAGGAGGGCGCCACGGTGGTGCTCACCGGGTTCGGCCGGCTGAGCCTGGTCGAGCGCATCGCCAAGCGGCTGCCGGAGCCGGCGCCGGTGCTGGAGCTCGACGTCCAGAGCAACGAGCAGCTCGACACGCTCGCGGCGCGGGTGGGCGAGCACGTGGACGGCCTCGACGGCGTGGTCCACTCGATCGGCTTCGCCCCGCAGATGGCGTTGGGCGGCAACTTCCTCAACACCACGTGGGAGGACGTCGCCACGGCCCTGCACGTGTCGACCTACTCGTTCAAGTCCCTCGCCGTGGCCTGCCTGCCTCTCATGAAGGAGGGCGGGGCGGTCGTGGGCCTCGACTTCGACGCCACGAAGGCGTGGCCCGTCTACGACTGGATGGGCGTGGCCAAGGCGGGCCTGGAGTCGTGCAGCCGCTATCTCGCCCGCGACCTGGGGCCGCACAACATCCGCGTCAACCTGGTGGCGGCCGGTCCGCTGCGCACCATGGCGGCCAAGTCGATCCCGGGCTTCAAGGAGTTCGAGGACAGCTGGCCGGCGAAGGCCCCGCTGGGCTGGGACCTGTCGGACACGATTCCGGCGGCCAAGGCGTGCGTGGCGCTCATGTCGGACTGGTTCCCGGCGACGACCGGCGACATCGTCCACGTGGACGGCGGCGTCCACGCCGTCGGCTCCTGATCCGAGGCTGTCGCGGGGTCTCGCGGGTCGCGGGGCCCCGCTTTTCGATGCGCGGGGGTTCCACCGGGCGCGGGCCCGCTCCTGGGTGCGCGGCCGCTCAGGCCACGCGGTGACGGCCGTTGCCGGCGCCGGGGCCGCTTCCGGCGCGCGCCGGTTCGAAGGGGATCGACTCCATCGGCTCCGTGCGCTGGCGCCGCTGCTGGACGATCCGCGTCGCCAGCACCGCCGACCCCAGCAGCGCGATCGTCAGCGCCGTCCCCAGCACGTCCGAGGCGGGCGGGCTGGGCCGTACCACCCGCTTGTCCTGCATCGGCAGGGTCAGCTCATGGGCGAACGGATTGGGCCACAGCAGGTCCACCCGCGGCTCGTCCGTGTCGACCTTCGTCTCCTTCTCGATCACCGGCCGCCCCGTGTCCACGGTCTGCGGGCGCTGCTCCGGCGCCGTGGGCCTCTTGCTCGGCAGGGATTCCACGCCCCATTCGCGGGGCCGCGACGAACGCGAGGGAGAGGGGACGGGCGAGGGGGAGAGCTTCTGCATGTCCTCCTCGCCCACGCAGGCCTGCCCCGGCCGGCAGGCGCTGTCCTGAGGGTCGTCCTCCTGCCCCGGCGCGGAGGTGGAGGGCGACGCCGAGGACTTGGTGTCAGGCGTGGCCCTGGTGGTCGGCGCCACCTCTCCGACCCGGCCGAGCACCTCGTCGGTGGTGTCGTTCACGCCGTCCGTCACCTTTTTGGTGGTCCCGCCGGTCAGGGTGTCGACCGTGCCGGTGAGCGTGTTCACCACGTCGCACAGTGTGTTGGTCACCCCTGAGAGCAGGCCCCCGTCGCGCGTACAGTCCTGCGCGTCGGCCGCCGCGGCTGTCGCGGCCCCTGGGACGGCCGCCAGCGCCACCGCGAGAACTCCAGCCGAGATCGCGGCCCTGCTCCCCATCCGTCCCCTCCTGCGTCGCTTCCGGGGGAAATCTTTATGGACATCGGACATGAGACGCAGGCGTTTGGCAGGTAAAGTTGCGATTCGGTATCGAGTAGTGATACGCGAGGGGGTCTCTCGTTCCTGGGGCGAGGGGTCAGTCGAGTGACGACACGTCATCGAGGGCATCTCGGATCTCTATGGGCAGCACCACGTCCTCGGCCGTCAGGGCCCCCGTGAGCTGCGCGTGCGTACGGGCTCCGACGATGGCCGAGGCGACCCCCGGCTGATCGCGGACCCAGGACAGGGCGACCGCCAGCGGTGAGACGCCGAGCCCGTCGGCGGCGGTCATGACCGACTCGACGACGCTGCGGCTGCGCTCATCCAGGTACGGCCGGACGAAGTCGGCGAAGTGCGGGGTGGCGGCCCGGGAGTCGGCCGGGATGCCGGTGCGGTATTTCCCGGTCAGCACCCCGCGGCCCAGCGGCGACCAGGCCAGCACGCCCACGCCCAGCTCGGCGGCGGCGGGCAGCAGCTCGCGCTCGGGCTCGCGGGCCAGCAGCGAGTATTCGGCCTGCGCAGAGGTGATCGGGATGCGGCCGGGGATCATCTTCTGGGTGACCGCCGCGACGGCCAGCTGCCAGCCGGTGTAGTCGCACACGCCCGCGTAGACGGCGCGTCCGGAGGAGACGATCGCGTCGAGCGCGGCCAGGGTCTCCTCCATCGGCACCTCGGCGTCGTACGTGTGCAGCTGCCACAGGTCGACGTAGTCGAGCCCGAGCCGGTTGAGCGAGTCGTCGACCGCGGCGATCAGGTGGCGCCTGGAGGCGTCGCGCGGCCGGCGGCCGGTCGGCGTCACCACGGCCTTGGTGGAGATCACCAGCTCCGAACGCGGCACCGAGTCGCGCAGCATCCGGCCCAGCAGCCGCTCCGAGTCGCCACCGGTGTAGACGTCGGCCGTGTCGACGAGATTGCCACCCGCGTCCAGGAACGTCCGGAGCTGGGCGGCCGCCTCGTCGGCGTCGGTGTCACGCCCCCAGGTCATCGTGCCGAGCCCCAGCCGGGACACCGACAGGCCACTGTGGCCGACATAGCGCTGCTGCATGATCCCGCCAGGTTACCAACAAGAAACCTGCTCATCGGGCTGACGCACCACTGTTGTTCGCGGTTGGCGCGGCGGCGGCGGCCCACGGTGAAATGTTGTGATCCACGCCTGAGACACTTGCCGGGTGACCACGCTGCTTTTGGCCCGCCACGGGCTGACGGACCTCACCGGCCCGGTGCTGGCCGGGCGTACGCCGGGGGTGCATCTGAGCGAGGCCGGCCGGGCGCAGGCCGAGGCGCTGGCGGCCCGCGTCGCGGGCGTCAGGCTGGACGCCGTCGTCTCCAGCCCCCTCGAACGCTGCCGGGAGACGGCCCACGCGGTCGCCGACGGGCGCGGGATGGACGTGCTGATCGACGACCGGTTCATCGAGTGCGGCTACGGTGGCTGGACCGGCCGCCCGCTGAAGGAGCTCGCCCAGGAGCCGCTGTGGCAGGTGGTGCAGGCGCATCCCAGTGCCGTGACATTTCCGGAAGGGGAGTCCCTGGCCGGTATGCAACACCGGGCCGTCGCGGCGGTCCGGGAGTGGAATCAACGCCTGGGGGAGAAGGCTGTCTACCTGGTTTGCAGCCACGGCGACGTGATCAAATCGATCGTCGCGGACGCTCTGGGCCTGCACCTCGATCACTTTCAGCGGATAACAGCCGATCCTGCGGCCCTGACCATCATTCGCTATGCCCCCCTGCGCCCCTTTGTTCTCAAGCTCAACGATATGGGGGAATTGCGGCTCCCCGAGGATTCGGAGGAGAAAGACGGGGGAGAAAACATCACCGGGAGCGATGCCGCCGTCGGCGGCGGACCCGGAACCACGTAAGGTCAGCGTATGCCGGTCTTCGACTACGACCCACCAGAGAGGTTCGTCGCCGGTGCCCTGGGGCAGCCGGGCGCGCGCGCCTTTTTTCTGCAGGCCAGGGCCGAGGGCAGACTGACCACGGTGGCGCTGGAGAAGTTGCAGGTCGCCGCCCTCGCGGGCAGGCTGGACGAGCTGCTGGACGAGGTGCTGCGCCTGAGCGGGGGCACCGCGCACGTCCCGGCGCTGGCCCCGGCCGACCTGGCCGACGACGCGCCGCTCGAGGTGCCCGTCGCCGAGGACTTCCGGGTGGGCACCATGGCGCTGGCCTGGGACGCGGAGAGGTCGCAAGTGGTGATCGAGGCGCAGGAGGTCGTCGACGAGGAAGACGTCGAGGCCGCCGACCCCGCGGTGCTTCGGGTGCGCATCAGCGCGGGAGCCGCTCGCGCCTTCACCCAGCGGGCCCTCGAGATCGTCTCCGCGGGCAGGCCACCGTGCCCGCTGTGCGGACAGCCGCTCGACGCTTCCGGGCACGTCTGCGTGCGCCTCAACGGATATCGCGGGGGTGAGGCGGCTTCATGACCGCTCCGGAGAGCGAGCCGGTAGTCAAGCCGTCCCGGCAACCGCCGTCCATGCAGGAGGGCGAGGCCCTCGCGCTGCTGCGCGACGGACGGCTGGAGGTGGCCGGCCGCCTCGTCGAGGCCACCAACATGACGCTCTACTGCTCGGTCAAGCTGGGCTCCCGCTCGGCCGCCTGCGTCTACAAGCCGGTACGCGGCGAGCGCCCCCTGTGGGACTTCCCCGACGGCACGCTGGCCGCCCGGGAGGTGGCCGCGTTCGAGGTGTCGCAGGCGACCAGCTGGAACATCGTGCCGCCCACCGTCTACCGCGACGGCCCCTTCGGCCCCGGCATGGTCCAGCTCTGGATCGACACCGAGCGCGAGATCGACCTCCAGCGGCTGGTCAAGAGCCGAAATCCGCTGGTGCGCCGGATGGCGGTGTTCGACGCGATCGTCAACAACGCCGACCGCAAGGGCGGCCACCTGCTGCCGCTGCCCACGGGGCACGTCTACGGGGTCGATCACGGGGTCTGCTTCTCCGTCGAGGACAAGCTGCGCACCGTGCTGTGGCAGTGGCGCGGCAAGCCCCTCGCCCGCGAGGCGGTGGCCGTACTGGCCAAACTGGAGCGCGACATCGAGTCCGGCGCCCTCGGGCGCAGGCTGCGCGAGCTGCTGAGCCTGGAGGAGGTCGAGGCCACCTGGCAGCGGGTCAGGCGGCTGCTGGACACCGGCGTGCATCCGTACCCCTCCGAAGGCTGGCCCGCCATCCCCTGGCCCCCGATCTAAAGCGTTCCCGGGCCCGTCAGGGCCCGCCCCTCCCGGCGGCGGCCGAAGCCCGTTTATTACCCTTTGCCCCATGTGCACGCTGATCGTGAAACCCGGGCGGACGCTCACCCTCATGGGCGTCAGAGACGAGTTCACCGACCGCCCGTGGGAGGCGCCGGGCGAGCACTGGCCGGAGCATCCGGGCGTGGTCGGCGGGCGCGACCTCAAGGCCGGCGGCACCTGGCTGGCCGTCAACCCGGCGGCCCGCCGCGCCGCCGCGCTGCTCAACGGGCGCGGCCGGCACGCGCCGGAGCCGGACCGGCTCTCGCGCGGCGACCTGGCGCTGCGGGCCGTGTCCACCGGCGAGCCGCCCGGCCCCGACCTGACCCGCTACGACCCCTTCCACCTGGTGCTCGCCGACCTGGCGCGGATCCGCATGTTCAGCTGGGACGGCGACCGGCTGACCACCACCGACCTGCCCGACGGCGTCAGCATGATCGTGAACACGGGCCTGGACCCGGCGAGCGCACGGGTCGTCGTGTACCTGCCCAGGTTCGAGAGCGAGGCCTGGAGCGAGCTCATCAAGGCGGAGCCGTCCGCCGACCCCGGCGCGCTCATCGTCCGGCACGAACTCCCCGGCGGGCGCGTCTTCGCCTCCCTGTCGGTGATGGAGGTCTCACTCTCGGCGGAGGACGTGACGTACCAGTTCACTGACCTGACCGCTGATCGGGACAGATAGGCTCAAACACATGAGATCGTGGGCTGCCCAGAACGTTCCAAAGCTCCCAGGTGAGAGCATTCCGCTGAGTCTCTATGACACCTCGGCCAAGCAGGTGAGGCAGACCGATCCGGGGCCGACCGCCAGGATGTACGTCTGCGGCATCACCCCCTACGACGCCACCCACCTCGGCCACGCCAACACCTACCACGCCTTCGATCTCGTCGGCCGGATGTGGCGGGACGCGGGCCACGAGGTCCACTACACCCAGAACGCGACCGACGTGGACGACCCGCTGCTGGAGCGGGCCGAGCAGACCGGTGTCGACTGGCGTGAGCTGGCCGAGCGGGAGATCGAGCTGTTCCGCGGCGACATGGAGGCGCTGCGGATCCTGCCGCCCCGCGAGTACGTGGGCGTCACCGAGGTCGTCGGCAGGGTGGCCGAGCTGATCTCCAAGCTGTCCGCCAAGGGCGTCACGTACGGCCTGGACGGCGACGTCTACTTCAGCGTGGCCGACGCCCCCAAGTTCGGCCAGGTGTCCGGCTACGACGAGGCGGAGATGCTGGCCCTGTTCGCCGAACGCGGAGGCGACCCCGACAGGGCGGGCAAGCGCCACCCTCTCGACTGGCTGCTGTGGCGGGCCGAGCGGCCCGGAGATCCCGCCTGGGACTCCTCTCTGGGCCGGGGGCGGCCCGGATGGCACATCGAGTGCACGGCGATCGCCCTGGACAGCCTGGGGGGCGGCTACGACGTCGCGGGCGGCGGCTCGGACCTGATCTTCCCGCACCACGAGTGCGGCGCCTCCGAGGGGCACGCCCTCACCGGCGAGTGGCCGTTCGCCAAGTTCTACACGCACGCGGGCATGGTGGCGCTGGACGGCGAGAAGATGTCCAAGTCCAAGGGCAACCTGGTGTTCGTGTCCAGGCTGCGAGTGGCCCACGACCCGATGGCGGTCCGGCTGGTGCTGCTGGCCCACCACTACCGCGCGGACTGGGAGTACGTCCCGTCCCTGATGGCCGACGCCGAGCGGCGGCTGGCGCGGTGGCGGGAGGCGGTGGCGCTGCCGTCAGGGCCGCGCGCCGGCGAACTGCTGTCCACGGTACGCGCCCGGATGGCCGACGACCTCGACTCGCCGGGCGCCCTGGCCGCCGTCGACGCCTGGGTCGACGAGGCCCTCGCCCAGGGCGGCCCCGACGCCACAGCGCCCGCCCTGGTCCGCGATCTCACCGACGCCCTCCTGGGCATCGCCCTCTGACGCCGTCCCGCGAGCGCCGGGTCGAACGGCGCTCGGCCGGGCGTCGCACCTCCGCTAGAGGGACGCCTGGTGCAGGCCGGGTGAATGCCGGGGGAGCGCGTGGCGGCTGGTGAGGGCGGTGTCGTAGCGGTGCCAGATGAGCGCCGCCACGTCCGGGTCCGGGCCGAGCGGGTCGCTCACCAGCCCCGCTCCCGCCGAGGCCAGCCGGTCGTGGAAGTGGCCGGGCGCGAGCACGTACGAGGCGATGGCCACCCGGGCGGCCGGGGTCGAGGCGAGGCGTTCCATGGCCTCCTCCAGGGACGGCGAGCCGGCCGAGGCGAAGGCGGCCGTGACCGGCCGCGCCAGGCGTACGGCGAGCCGGTGGGCGGCGGCGCGGACGTCGGCGAGGGCGGACGGGTCGGAGGAGCCCGCGGCCCCGAGCAGGACCGCGTCCGTGGCGCGCAGGCCCGCGCGCGCCAGCTTGCGGGCCAGCGCGGAGGTCAGCAGCCGGTGCGGCCCCAGCCAGCCGGCGACCACGGCGTCGGGGCGGCGGGAGGCGATGACCTCCGGCAGGTCGATGTGGGCGTGGTAGCCGCCCGCCAGCAGCAGCGGGACGACGACCACGGGTCCGCGGACGGCGGGCAGCACGTCGGACAGCAGAGGCGAGCTGATCTCGAGGTAGCTCAGCTCGACCCGGTGCCCGGGACGGGCCATCCTGACCGTCTCCGCCAGGGCCGACAGGGTCGACTCCCCGGCGGCGCTCCGCGTGCCGTGCGCGGCCAGGACGAGCGTGGCCGTACGTTCGATCACAGCCCCGCCTCGTACTGGCAGGCGAGCCGGTAGCCGCGCTTGACCACCGTCTCCACGATCCCGCTCGGCCCGAGCGCCCGCCGCAGCCGCGTGATCGCCATCTCCACCGCGTGCTCGGCGGAGTCGCGGGCGACGCTGCCGGGCAGCACGGTACGCAGGTCGGCGCGGGACACCACGTGGCCCGGCTTGTCGGCCAGGCGCTTGAGCACCGCCATCGGGGCCGGGGGCAGCGGGCGCAGCTCGCCGTCCACCACCACCGCGTGGCCGCGGATCTCCAGCCGGTGCTCGCCCGCCACGAGCCGGGTCACCCCGTGCTCGGGCAGGTGCCGGGCCAGGGCTCGGGCCAGCGCGCCGAGGCGCGAGCGTTCGGGCTGCAGCGTCGGCACGCCGCGCGAGGTCAGCGGTTCGGCGGTGACGGGCCCGACGCAGGCGGCCACGACCGTCCCGCTGAACGCCGACAGCAGCGACTCCTCCAGCCCTTCGGCGCGGGCCGCGCCCAGCATCGCGTGCACGGCGGGCGCGCTGGTGAAGGCCACCGCGTCCACCGAGCCGGAGATGGTCTGGCTGATGAGGCGGCGCAGCGGCGAGATGTCGCGGTACGGCAGCCACCGGTAGACCGGGATCTCGATCACCTCGGCCCCCGCCCGGCGCAGGTCCGCCACGAAGTCGCTGAGCGGCTCGCCGTGCTGCTGCACCGCGATGCGCCGCCCGTGCAGGTCCTGGTCGAGCAGGTACTGCTTGACCTCCTGGCACGATTCGGTGGCGGGCGTCCAGTGGTCGTTGAGGCCGGCGGCGCGCACCGCGCCCCGGGCCTTGGGACCGCGGGTCAGCAGCCGCGCGTTGGCCAGGTGCTCGCCCAGGTCGGACGACAGGCCCCAGCCCTCGGCGGCGGCCATCCACCCGCGGAAGCCGACGCCGGTGGTGACCACCACGTCGTCGAGCGGCTCCGCCAGGCTGAGCCGGGTCGCGGCGAGCAGGTCGGCGTCCTCGGCCAGCGGGACCAGCCGGATCGCGGGGGCGCTGACCACGCGGGCGCCGCGCCGCTCCAGCAGCGCGCCGAACTCCTCGCGCCGCCTCGTCGCGGTCACGCCGACCGTGAAGCCCGACAGGGCGTCGGGGGCCGTCTCCGGGGAAGATCCGCCCTCAAGGGCAAGCACGCTCATGCCGGCACCTCCAGGTAGTCGAAGATGCCTGGCCGGGCCCCGAGCACCCGGCCAGGCATCACAGGCACGTGTGACGCAAGTGAGATCACCCTCCGATACTGCTTTCGGGTGGTTTCGCCCGCGGGTCCCCTCTGTTACCGCTGTGCTACAAGCCAGGCCCTCAGGGATTGGCGAGGCGCGGTCACGGGAAACGTTGACGGTGACGACGTGGCCTATCGGGGAGTTGCGGGTGACGGTCCGGCCTATTCGCACGTTCGACGATCCGGTGCTGCGTTCGGTCGCGGAGCCGGTGCAAGACTTCGACCGGGAGCTGCGGCGCCTGGTCAAGTCGCTGACCGCCACGATGCGCGCCGGCGCCGGCCGCGCGGGCCTGGCGGCGCCGCAGGTGGGCGAGCCGGTACGGGTGGTGGTCTACTCCTACGACGGCAAGTCGGGCCATCTGGTCAACCCCCGCCTGGAGCTGTCGGAGCGGCGGGTCACGGCCGACGAGGCGTGCCTGTCGGCGCCGGGGCTGTGGTGGCCACTGGAACGTTCCTACATGGTCACAGCGCGTGGCCGCGACATGATGGGCAAGCCTGTGACGGTCCGCGCGCTGGGGGTGCTGGCCAGGGTGCTGCAGCACGAGGTCGACCATCTCGACGGCGTGCTGTTCAGCGACCACCTGGAGGCGGCCGAGCGGGAGCGCTTCCTGGCGGAGGCACTGCCCGGCTGAGCCCCGTTCGGCTGAGGGGCGTCGTTCAGGCTGCCGAGCGCACGGCGAGCTCCCTGCGCTGCTGCGGGTCGGTGCCGCCCCACACACCGTACGCCTGCCGCGTGGTCAGCGCGTACTCCAGGCACGGCTCACGTACGGGGCAGCCGGCGCACACATGCTTGGCCCGTTCGGCCTGCGACTGGCTCGGCCCTTCCAGAGAGATCGGGAAGAACAGTTCCGGGTCCAGTTCGAGGCAGGCGGCCCTGCGGGTCCAGTCGAGCATCATCATGTTGCTCGCGTCTACCCAGCCGACCTGCTCTCATACCTCCGCAGGCTCACCAGCGGCTCCAACCAAGGGCGCGGGCCCACGGCGCGCTGATGGCCGGCACCGGCGCCTCCGCGTCGCTGAGCACCAGGTCGACGACGTCGATCAGGTCGTCCGCGACCTCGGCGGCCTGCAGGATCTCCTCCTGGCACGTCTGCGGGGTGGGGACCAGGATGCCCCTGGCCCCGGCGGCCCTGGCCGCCTCCATGTCCCTGCCGATGTCCCCCACGACCACGCAGTCGCGGGGGCTGACGTCGAGCACGGCGGCGGCTCTGATCACGAGCCCGGGGGCCGGTTTGCGGCAGGTGCAGCCGTCGGCGTCGTCGTGCACGCAGATCGCCCACGCGTCGAACGGCCCCAGCAACTCCTCCACCCGGGCGTTCACCTGATCCATGTCGTCCGGGGACAACAGACCCTTGGCCACGCCGGACTGGTTGGTGACCACGGCCACCGGCACCTCGGCCCGTCTGAGCCTGGCCACCGCCTCCACCGCGCCCGGCATGGGCTCGACGAGGTCCGGGTCGCCGTTGTACGGCACGTCCCTGATCAAGGTCCCGTCCCGGTCGAAGAGCACCGCGCCGGGACGTCGCTTTTCGAACACCTTCCACCTCCGTCGCGTGCCCGCCAGCTACCCGGGGCCTAACCAGGCAAACAACTACTTAGCGTGACCAAGTCCAGGCCGTTTCTCCTGTTTGCGCATCTCATGGGCGTGGGGAAGGTTTGGGCATCGCTCCTCTCGGTAGCGGTTCCCGTCCTCTGAGGGGGAACGATGAGGTTTCTCGGCATCGACGCGATCTTCCACGAGCCGGCCGCCTGGTGCCCGCGCGCGCAGGCGGCGATGAACGGTCGCATGCCGGGAGCGGTGCTGTGCGACCCGGCCCCGCGCCGGAGGATGAGAACGGTCCCGCGCGCGTCGGCCAGGAGACGGGCCGTGCGCGCCGCGAGCCATCGCGGCCCGGGCGACCGGGGCCGGGTGCTGGTGGCGCGGCTGGACGGCGCCGGCGCCGTGCTGCTGGCCGGGCCCGCCGTAAGGGCCGTGCGCACGCTGGCCCGCGAGCTGGTCTTCCTGGCCGGCCCGGACGGCAGGCCGGCGGCCGAGCTGCTGCCCGGCGTGGACCGGGTGATCGAATGGCGGGCCCCGTGGATCGACCACACCCCGCCGCCCGTCACCAAGGGACAGGCGGCCGACCTGGTCGGCCGGCTCGCGGGCGTCGACGAGGCGGTGATCCTCACCTCGTTCCACCAGTCGGCGCTCCCGCTGGCCCTGCTGCTCAGGCTGGCCGGCGTCCCCAGGATCACCGCCATCAGCGACGACTACCCCGGCTCGCTCCTGGACGTCCGGCACGTCGTGGACGAGAGCGTCGACGTGCCCGAGGCGGAGCGGATGCTGGCGGTCGCCAGGGCGGCCGGGTTCGAGTTGCCGACGGGCGATGACGGCAAACTCGCTGTTCAGCGGCCATTGCCGGATATAGGCGGAAATTTGGGGCAACTGCTGGATGCCGGCGCCGATGCCGGCAAAGGCACGTACGTCGTGGTGCACCCAGGGGTATCGGCCCCCGCGCGGACCTGGCCGGCCGAACGGCATAGGCGGACCGTACGGGAGCTGGCGCAGGACGGACACCGGGTCGTCGTGACCGGCAACGAACGTGACCTCACCGCCTACGTGGCCGGCCGCGTCGCCGTCGATCTCGGAGGCATGACCACGTTCGCCGAACTCGCCGCCGTCATCGACGGCGCCGGGGTGCTCGTGGCCGGCAACACCGGTCCCGCGCACCTGGCGGCGGCGGTCGGGACGCCGGTCGTGAGCCTGTTCGCCCCCGTCGTCCCCGCGGCGCGGTGGGCCCCGTACGGGGTGCCCACGGTGCTGCTCGGAGACCAGGAGGCGCCCTGCCGCGCAAGCGGGGCGCGCGCCTGCCCGGTGCCCGGGCACCCGTGCCTGTCCCACGTGACAAGCGAGCAGGTGGTCAAGGCAGTGAGGGAGCTGACGCAGTGAAGGTCGATCTCATCTCCGAGCACGCGGACCCGCTGGCGCAGGTCGGCGACGTCGACTCCGGCGGCCAGAACGTCCACGTCGCCGAACTGGCCCGCGCGCTGGCCGGGCGCGGGCACACGGTCGTCGTCCACACCCGGCGCTCGTCCGGGCGGCAGCCCGGGTCGGTGACCATGGCGCCGGGCGTCACGGTCGAGTACGTCACGGCCGGGCCGCCGGTCCCCGTCCCCAAGGACGAGCTGCCCCCGTACCTGGCCGAGTTCACCGAGCGCCTGGCCGACCGCTGGGCCGCGAGCCCCCCGGACGTCGTCCACGCCCACTTCTGGATGAGCGGGCAGGCGGCGCTGCGGGCGGCCGGCGGGGTGCCGGTGGTGCAGACGTTCCACGCGCTCGGCACCGTCAAGCGGCGCTGGCAGGGCGACGCCGACACCAGCCCCGCCCACCGGATCGACACCGAGCGCGCGATCGGCAGGCGCGCCGACGCCGTGCTGGCCACCTGCGGCGACGAGGTGGCCGAACTGCGCGCGATGGGCGTCCCCGAACGGCGCATCGCGGTCGTGCCGTGCGGGGTGGACCTGTCGGTGTTCCGCCCCGGCGGGCCGGTGGCGCCGCGCACGGGCGGCAAGCTGATCCTCAGCATCGGCAGGCTGGTGCCGCGCAAGGGCGTGGACACCGTGATCAGGGCGCTGCGCCGGATCCCGGACGCCGACCTGGTGATCGCGGGCGGCCGCCAGGACGACGAGGAGGCGGTCAGGCTGTACGAGCTGGCACGGGCGTACGGGCTCGAACGCCGGGTCCACGTGATCGGCAGCGTGCCCCGCGAGCACGTGCCGGCCCTCATGCGCTCGGCCGACGTCCTGGTGACGGTGCCGTGGTACGAGCCGTTCGGCATGGTGGCGATCGAGGCGATGGCCTGCGGCGTGCCCGTCGTGGCCTCGGCGGTCGGGGGACACCTGGACACGGTCGCCGGCTGCGGCGTCCTGGTGCCGCCGCGCCGCCCGCGCGCCCTGGCCAGGGCGCTGAGCGACGTCCTCGACCACCCGGGCAGGCGGGCGGCGCTCGCCGCCGCCGGGGCTCGCAGGGCCCGCGACAGGTACGGCTGGGCGCGCGTCGCCGAGCTGACCGAGGCCGTGTACATGCAGGCCGTCAACGGTATGGTCGGCCGCCTGGCCGCGCTCGGAGGCTGAGCGCCCGCGCCTAACGCTCGTTCCCGGCGCGCAGCCAGGCCAGGTAGTCGGCGACCGCCCGCTCGGGGTCGTAGGCGGGCTCGTATCCCGTGTCCTCGCGCAGGCGGGTGATGTCGAGCCAGGTGTTCTGCGCGGCGGGGTCGCGGCCCTCCGGGAGGCCGACCCGGGCGTCGGGGACGAGCTTCCTGATCGCCGCGGCGACCTCGCCGTTGGTCGTCGCCCTCCCCGAGGCCACGTTGTACGTGCGGTGCGCCAGCCGGTCCGCGAGCTGGAGCAGCGCGAGAGCGCGGCCGCAGTCCTTCGCGTAGCACAGGTCGATGCCGTCCTCCATGTACGCGCCGGCGCGCAACGTGGACAGGTCGGGCTCCGTGCCGCGCGCGGCGGCGTGCACGAGCTGGGGAGCGGCGAAGAACGGCGACTGGGGGTGGCCGAGCGGCCCCCAGATGGCGCCGATGCGGCAGTGGACCACGTCGAGGCCCATGGCCCCGGCCAGATGGTCGCCGAGCAGCTCGCCGATCTTCTTGAACGCCGGGATCGGGTGGGGTGACGTCATCGGCAGGGGGAGGTCCTCCTGGAGCGCGCCCTCGCCGGTGACGCCGCCGTACACGCCGATCGTGCTGGCCAGGCCGAGCCGCGTCACCTGCCACTCGCTCGCGGCCCGGAACACGTTCAGGAGGCTCCGGATGGACTTGTCCGCGCCCTCCAGGGGCTGGTACGCGCCGGGCGGCCACGGGATGGACCCGGCGAGGTGCACGATGCCGGTGATCTTGTGCCGCTCGCCGACGGCCAGGAGGGCCGCCTCGTCGGTGAGGTCGGCCTGCTCGACGACGACGGGCGCGTCCGCGAACCTCTCGGGCAGCACGGCGGGCCTGCGCTGGACGAGCAGGCAGGATTCGCCGAGGTCGAGCAGGGCCTGGGTGGTGTGCGTGCCGATGAAGCCCAGCCCGCCGGTGATCAGAATCATGGTCAGCTCTCCAGATCGTCAGTGCGACTGACAATCAGTCTAACCCTAGAAGCGGTAGTGGAGAACCACGTTCCCCTTCCGCGACAACGCCGCGCTGGGCGCGGTCAGGCGGTTCATCAGCCGCAGCCATGCCGGGAACCCGGCCACCTCGGGCTCCCGCGTCATCAGGACCTCCTTGACCAGCTTCAGCTTCGGGTGCCAGCGTTCGGGCTCCCTTGGGTCGTCGAGGCCGGGGAACTTGGAGACGTCGATGATGTTCTTGCCGACGGCGAACCGCTTCTGGGCCCACACGGCGAATTTGCTGTAGCCGTTGAAGGCGATCTCGCCGGTGGGGAAGTGGCCGATGAGGCGGTTCACCAGCGCGATCATCTCCTCCAGGGAGAGGAACGCGATCAGCCCGTCGGCGACGATCACCGCCGGCCGGTCGGAGGGCAGTCCGTCCAGCCACGCGGGGTCGGTGACGTCCGCGGCGAGGTCGTGGGGCCTGGCTTCATCCGGCAGCAGCCGCCGCCGGGCAGCGAGGACCTCGGGGAAGTCGACGTCGTGCCATTCGGCGGTGGGCGGCGGGGCGATGCGCAGCGTCCGGCTGTCGAGGCCGGCCCCCAGATCGAGGCCGATCGCGTCGGGATGGCGGGCGAGGAAGCGCCGGGCGATCTCGTCCAGCTTCCTGGCCCGGTGCGCGATGTAGAGGGCGCTGGAGGAGGGGATGTGGAGCTTGCCGTAGTCGTAGCCGACCTTGCGGACGATCTCGTCGGCCATCCGGTCGCCCAGGACGGGGCGGGGCAGGCGGTTGTCGAGCGCCCTGCCGCACAGTGTCAGCCACAGGGTGTCCTGGAGCGGGGTCAGAGCGGGAATGGGGGTCGTCATCGGTCATTCGTCCCTGTTCTCTTGAGAGGCCTCCCAGGCGGCTGTGGCCGCCTTCAGCGGCGCGTCGTCCGCGTACAGGCCGTGGGTGAAGAGCTCCAGCGTGGGCAGCGTCATCCGGCGCAGGACCTCGGGGCCGAAGCCTTCGTGCCCGAGCGCGCGCGTCAGGGGTGGCGCCATGGTCAGCATGGCGAGGCTGGTCAGCACGGTGAGCACGGCCATGGCCCGCACGTCCGAGGACGGCCGCACCGAACCCTCGGCGATCCCGGCCCGCAGGATCGACTCCGACTCGGCCACCAGCGTGTCGACGAACCTGCCCCCCGCGGGGGTGTCCTCCTCGATCGCCCGGACCATGTAGCGCACCTTGAGCTGGTACTCCTCCGGGTCCGCCATGAACTCGCCCAGCAGGTTGGGCGTCCCGGCGTCGTGCGCCCGCCGTACCAGCACGCCGAGCACATGGTCGTCGCAGGCGCTCCGCAGCTTCTCCTTGCTGCCGAAGTGGTGGATGACCAGGGCGGCGCTCACGCCCGCGGTGGCGGCGACGGCCCGCAGGTTCGTCTTCTGGAAGCCGTCGCGGGCGAAGTGGGCGATGGCCGCGTCGCGGATCTTCGCCTGCGCGGTCAGGTCCGAATGCGCTGAACACATGTTCAGTATGCTAAACGCGCGTTCAGTCTCGTGGCAAGGTTTGCGCGCGCGGTTTTGCGCGCGCGGACACC
>NZ_JBSGFQ010000110.1:0-42564 GCF_053603495.1 Nonomuraea sp. NPDC004186
CTGAAACGACAATCCCACCATTCGCAGGAGATAACTCATGCCGCAGGTGCAACTTTGCCTTGTGGCGGTGATCACCGTGCGGCTACATGACCTTGGACTGCAAAACCTGCTAGGTTGGACTGCTGCTATGGCCCTGACCAGACACAACAGAGGGACAGCAGCCTGATGAGCGGGTTTTCTGCCCGACGCCCGATCACGACGTAAAGTGACGAACGTGTCCGAAGCCCGAAACCGAGGATCGGAGAGCACCCGAGACGTCATCGTCGAGACGGCATTGCGGTTGTTCAGGGAGCGCGGTTTCGACGCGACCACGATGCGTGCCATCGCCGCCGAGGCCGGGGTGTCCGTGGGCAACGCCTACTACTACTTCGAGAGCAAGGAGGCGTTGATCCAGGCGTACTACGACCGCGCCCAGGCCGAGCACGAGGCGGCCTGCAGGGAGTTCCTGGCCACCGAGACGTCGTTCGCGGCCAGGCTGAGCGGGGTGCTACGCGAGTGGGTACGCGTCTCCGAGCCTTACCACGAGTTCGCCGTGAAGTTCTTCAAGCACGCGGCCGAGCCCACCAACCCGCTGAGCCCGTTCAGCAAGCAGTCGTCCCCGGCCCGTGAGGCCTCCATCGAGATCTACCGCCAGGTCGTCGAGGGGTCGCGGGACCGCATGAACGCCGAGCTGCGTGAGGAGCTGCCCGAGCTGCTCTGGCTGCTGTCCATGGGAATGGTGCTGTTCTGGGTGCACGACACCTCGCCGGGCTGCGCGCGTACGTACCGGCTGATCGAGGTGACGGTGCCGCTGGTGGACCGGCTGGTCGGGCTGTCGCATCTGCCCGGGTTGAGGGGGATCACGAAGGACTTCATCGCGGCGGTCCACGAGTTGCGGGCCTAGGACGCCATACCGGTCGGTTGGTAGGGTGGAGCGGCCGCTGCGGACGCGCTTGGAGGCCGTGAATGAGTCGCAACTGGGGCATGACCATCCCCTTCTACGATCGCCCGCTGTCGAAGTCGCAGGAGCTGATCGCGGAGCTGCCCGAGCTGGGCTACACCGACGCGTGGTCCGCCGAGGTCAACGGGGCCGACGGGTTCGTGCCGCTGGCGATGGCCGCGCAGTGGGCGCCGGGGATCAGGCTGGGCAGCGCCATCGTGCCCGTCTCGACGCGCGGCCCGGGGCTGCTGGCCATGTCCGCGGCCACGCTGGCCGACCTGGCGCCTGAGCGGTTCGTGCTGGGCATCGGCGCCTCGTCGCCGGCGATCGTCGAGCGGTGGAACGCCGGGCGGTTCGACAAGCCCTACGCGCGCACGCGCGACACGCTGCGCTTCCTGAAGAAGGCGCTGGCCGGGGAGAAGGTCTCGGAGACGTACGAGACGTTCGAGATCAAGGGGTTCAAGCTGGAGCGGGCCCCCGAGCTCCCGCCGAAGATCGTGCTGGCCGCGCTGCGGCCCAGGATGCTCCACCTGGCCGCGGCGGAGGCCGACGGCGCGATCACCAACTGGCTCTCGCCCGACGACGTGCGCAAGGTGCGCGCCGAGATCGGGGAGGGCACCGAGCTGATCGCCCGCCTGTTCGTCTGCGTCAGCGAGGACGTCGACCGCGTGCGCGAGATGGCCAGGTGGATGCTGGCCACCTACCTGACCGTCCCGGTGTACGCCGCCTTCCACGACTGGCTGGGCCGGGGCGAGGTGCTGCGGCCCATGCACGAGGCGTGGCAGGCCGGCGACCGCCAGGCGGCGCTCAAGGCGATCCCCGACGAGGTGGTCGACGCCCTGATCGTGCACGGCGACGCGGCGACCTGCCGGGCCAGGATCCAGGAGTACGTGGACAACGGCCTCGACACCCCTGTCCTCGCGCCCGTCCCGGGCGGTGAGATCTCCATAGAGCAGGCCGTGCGCGCCCTGGCCCCACGAGGGTTGTAGGGGGCCATGCACGACGTGCTGAGGCTGGACGCGAACGACGTCTCGGTGGCCGGGCCGTTCGAGCACGCGGCGCTGCGCTGACCCCTTCTGGGAGCAGGCCAGGAACTCGTGGCGGTCCCGACGCGTTATGTCGTGAGAAGCCGGGGGTAGGGGGTTCCTCATGATGGCGAAGGCAGCACGGGCAGCGGCGGCCTGGCGGACTTACCGCGACGTGACCAAGCCGGGGTCGCCCGGCCTGATGACCAGGGTCCGGGCGATCCCGCGGATGGTCGGCGCGGTCATGCGCGGACAGTACGCGGGCATGGGCAAGAGCAAGCTCGCCATGCTCGGACTCGGCGTGGTCTACATCCTGTCACCCGTCGACGTGGTGCCCGACTTCCTGGTGATGGTCGGCGTGGTCGACGACTTCGGCGTGTTCCTGTGGCTCGCCGCGACGCTGCTCGGCGAGAGCGGCCGCTACGTCGAGCACGAGCGCAACGTCATCCAGGCCAGGCTGGTCGAGGAAGAGGGTTAGATCTCCTCCATCCGCAGCCAGGCGCGCGAGGGCAGCGGGTGGCCGAAGAGGCGGGCGGCGTTGCCGTAGGCGACCCTCGCGATGTCGGCGGGCGGGAGCGTTCCGAGATTGCGCGCCACGGACTTCTGCGTGTCGGGCCAGGTCGAGTCGGAGTGCGGATAGCCGCTCTCCTGCAGCACGTGGTCGAGCCCGACCGCGAGCCGCACGCCGGACAGCGCGTGGTCGTCGAGCGTGCCGAAGAAGAAGTTGCGGCGCAGCACCTCGCTGGGCTTGAGCCCGCCCTCCCACGACGCCTCGCTCGCGACCGGGTGGTCGAGGGCGTAGTCGGCGCGCTCGGCCAGCATGGGCAGCCAGCCCACGCCGCCCTCGACGATGAGGAGGCGCAGCGAGGGGAAGCGCAGCGGCACGCCCGACCAGAGCCAGTCGGCGCAGGCGAACATCGCGCTGGTCGGCATCAGCGTGGTGATGGCCTCGATGGGCGTGTCGGGCGAGGGCACCGGGGACCACGACGAGTCGCCCGTGTGCAGGGCGACCACCGTGCCGGTCTCCTCGCAGGCGGCGAAGAACGGGTCCCAGTGGCCGGAGTGGATCGACGGCAGCCGCAGCCGGGTCGGGAACTCGGGAAAGACCACGGCCTTGAAGCCGCGGGCGGCGTTGGCGCGGATCTCCTTGGCGGCCACATCGGGATCGGGCAGCCACGGGAGCTGCAGGCCGATGATGCGCTCGGGGTAGGTGCCGGCCCAGACGTCGATGTGCCAGTCGTTCCACGCCTTGACCAGGGCCAGACCGAGCTCCTGGTCACGGGTCCTGGCGAACGGCATGCCGGACTGCCCGGCCAGCATGCCGGGGAAGCACAGCGCGGCCCAGATGCCCGCCAGGTCCATGTCCTCGACGCGGGCCTCGATGTCGTGGCAGCCGGGGCGCATGTTCTCGAACCTGATGGGGTCGAGCGTGCGCTGCTCGCGGGGCAGCCCGGCGCCCACGTCGATGCCGGCGCACGGGTATGTCGCCCCGCCGTAGCGCCAGACCTGGTGGCCCGCCTCCGTATCCACGACCTTGGGCGCGACATCGGCATATTTCTCCGGCAGCCGCCCTTCGAACAGGTCGGGAGGCTCGATCAGGTGATCGTCGGCGGAGATGATCACGTAGTCGCGCCGCCTCGGGTCAGGGTCGGGGAGCAGCGGCGTAGTCACGCAGGTAACCGTACGACGGCGGGATAACGTCGAACAAGCTGCGACGTATCCGTTGGGTATCCGAGATCTTCGACCCGGGACCGCCAGGAGGGGGGCCGACGGGCGGTCCCAGGCCAGGGATGGGCCGCTCACCTGGACGCAGCAGGTGGGACCCGGCCTGCCACTACCCCTCGGAGTCCGGTTCAGTCAGCAGGTGGCCGCGTAATTCGGAAATGGTGGCCGGGGAAATGTTCAGGACTTGTGTGACATACGTCTCGATCGAGCCGTGCCGCGCCGTCAGGTCGCCGAGGAAGAGACGCATGGCCTCCGCGGGCGCCAGGCCGAACCCCGGCCACATGGGCGCGTCGGGGTGCCTGCTGCGCCAGCTGGCGACGAACCGCTCGGTGGCCAGCCCGGTGAGCGCGTAGTCCGCCACGATGTCGTCCTCGCCCACGCCCGCCAGTGACAGGACGAGCGCGGCGAGCACCCCGGTGCGGTCCTTGCCGGCCGCGCAGTGGATCACCACAGGGGCGTTGTCGGCCCGCGCGATCGTCTCCAGGGCGGTCCTGAGGTTCTCGACGCCGTCCTCGGTCGTCTCCAGGTAGCGGTCGGCGAGGTATCGCCCGACCCCGCTCTCCTCCTTGTAGGCCGTGATGTCCCAGCGGCGCCCCTCGATGGGCAGGTTCTGGTAGTACTGCCCCTCGGCGTCCGGGACGCGGCCCCCCTTCTCGATCTCGTACGCATGCCGCAGGTCGATGACCGTACGCACGCGCAGCTCGCGGAAGATCCTGAGATCGTCTCCGGCCAGCCAGCCGAGCGCGTCGGCCCGGTAGAGCCGCTGCCATTGGACCGTGCGCCCGTCATGGGCGACATATCCACCTACGTCGCGGAAGTTGAAGATGTTGGCGAACTCAATGTGGCGGATCACGCTCAACACCTTAATTGGCGGCGGTGACGGACTCCTTGGACGAATCGCCGGCCTTCCGCTCGGCCACCTCGCGGCGGATCAGCAGGACCCAGCCGGCCAGGGCGATGCCGATGAACAGCCACCACTGGACCCCGTAGGCCAGGTTGAGTCCGCCTCCCGCGCCCACGTCAGGCTCGGGCACCGGGGCCGGCGCCGTGGCAGGCGGGGGCGTCTGCTCGGTCAGCTCCACGTAGCCGCCCACCAGCCGGTACGGCAGCCCCTTGCCGATCTTGTCGGCGTTGATCAGCAGGACCTGCCCGGCCGGCAGCCCGGCGCGCTCCCGGATGCCGCTGGAGTCCTCGGTCTCGCTGAGCCGTAGCCGCCCGGTGACATTTACCTGTCCTGTGGGCGGAGCGGGCACCTCGGGCGTGGCGTCGGCGGTGGCGCCGGCCTTGACCCAGCCCCTGTTGACGATCACCGCGGTGCCGTTGCCGGTGACGAGGGGCGTCAGGACGTAGAAGCCGTTCTGGCCCTCCTGGGGTCGCCTGCGTACGAGGAGGGCATGGGACGGGTCGTACGTGCCCGAGACCGTGACCTTCCTGAACCGGTCGTCCGCGCGGACCTGCCGCCCCGGGACCGCCAGCCGCTCCAGCGGCACCGGCGCGGCCTCGATGTTGGCCGTGACCCGCTCGCTGTTGGCCGAGCGCTCCTCGAAGCGCCCGAACTGCCACCGCCCGAGGAACACGAAGGCGGGGATGACCAGCAGCACCACCACGTGGAGCGCGAGCCATCGGGGCGTCAGCAGGAACCGGTACACGCTTCAAGGGTAGGCACCGGAGGGGGTGCCCCCTCACGCGCCTAGGCGCTTCTGAGCTGGGCCCCCGACCCGGGCACCGCGGTCACCTCGCGCGGCCCGCTCACCTCGTGGCCGTCCGCGCACCGGAAACGCTGCTCGATGGGGGCCCCGCAGTCGCGGTGGGTCAGCAGCACCGCCGGCCCGTCCTCGTCCGCCAGGTATTTGTCACCCCAGTGCATGAGCGCGACCAGGAGGGGATAGAGGTCGCGGCCCTTGTCCGTGAGCCGGTATTCGTCGCGCTGCCGCTGGCCGGGCTCGCGGTAGGGCTCCTTGCGCAGCAGGCCCTCGTCGACCAGCCGGGCGAGCCGGGCGCTGAGCACCTGGCGGGGGGCGCCGGTGATCGCCTGCATGTCGGCGAACCTCCGCACGCCGTTGAACGCCTCGCGCAGCACCAGGAAGGTCCACTTCTCCCCGACGATGTCCAGGGTGCGCTCGATCGAGCAGTTGTCCACCCGGAAGGGAACGTTCATTGCCACATTATATCTGAGTTCATTTGACAGACTCAGCGCTCGCGGGCAGGCTGAGTCTATGCAGGGAACCCAGATCCGCCCCGCGCGCCCGGACGACGAGGAACGGATCAGACGCTTCCTGGCGGGGCTGTCGCTCCACACGCAGACGCTCCGCTTCTTCACCGGCGTCAGCAGTCCCGCCGCGGGGCTGGTGCGCACGCTGCTCGCGCTGGACGAGCGCCGCGACGCGCTCGTCGCGATCACCGAGGGCGGCGAGATCGTCGGCCACGCCATGAGCTTCAGGGGCGGCTGCGCCGACGTGGAGGTCGCCGTGGTCGTGGCCGACCAGTGGCAGGGCCGGGGGATCGGGCCCAGGCTGATCGACGTGCTGCTGCTCAGGGCCTCCGTACGAGGTGCGCGGACCGTGGGCATGGACGTGCTGGGGGAGAACCGGCGCGTCCTGAGACTCGTCCGCAGGCTCTGGCCGGACGCCGAGATGAAGGTGACTTCCGGATCGGTGGAGGTGACCGCTATGATCGATCCACTCGGCCTATTTGCGGAACAAGGTTCTGTTGGCACACCATTGACAGCGTGAAGAGTGCCAAGAACGGACGCGACGGCCGTACCCGCATCATCGAGGGTGCCCTCCGCCGCTTCAGTCAGGACGGGGTCTCGGCCACCACGCTGGCCAGCCTCCGCGAGGAGAGCGGCGTCAGCGTCGGCAGCTTCTACCACCACTTCGCCAGCAAAGAGCATGTCTTCGGCGTGCTGTACGCGGAGATCCTGACCGCCTACCAGGCCGCCTTCCTCGCCGAGCTGGTCAGCCACGAGGAGGCCCGCGACGGCATCGAGGCCGTCGTGGCCTTCCACATGCGGTGGGCCGGCGAGCACCCGGAGAGGGCCAGGCTGCTGGTCAGCGAGCGACCGCCGCGCAAGCACGAGCCGGGCGGCGCGGAGGTGGCCGAGGCCCGGCGCGGGTTCTTCCGCCAGGTCTCCGACTGGTGGCGGCCGCACATGAAGAACGGCCTGCTCCAGCCCGTCCACCCGACCATGTGCTACGTGCTGTGGCTGGGGCCCGCGCAGGAGATGTGCCGCCTGTGGTTCGCGGGCGCCCACACGCCTACGGAAGAGGAAATCAAGGGGCTGGGCGCCGCCGCCTGGCAGAGCCTCCGCCAGCAATGACAGGCCCCCGCAAGGGGCCTGACCAGCGCGGGGAGCGATGATCCGGGCACCGTCTGTGGTGTTATTGTCCACTTGTGACTCGACCTCGGGCGCTGGCACTGCCCGCTATGCCGGAGAGCGCGCTCGCCCGCTTGGGCGAGGTAGCCGACCTGGCCGAGGTTCCCGCGCGTCCCAGCCTCGGCTTCACCGACGAGCAGCTCGCCGACCTGGTCATCGAGACCGGCGCGACCGTGCTCATCACCGACGGCGACCAGGTTCGCACGTCGGTGCTCGCCCTGCCCCTCGACGTGGTGGCCGTCATGGGCCCGACCACCAGCGTGGACCTGACGCTGGCCGCCGAGTACGGGGTGACCGTCCTGCACGCCGCCGACCGCGACCCCGAGTCGGTGGCCGAGCTCACGCTCGCGCTGATGTTCGCCGTCAGCCGCAACATCGTGGCCGCGGACCGGGAGGTGCGCCAGGGGCGCGTCGGCAAGGTGCCGCCCGCCCAGCGCCACCGCGGCAGGCGGCTGAGCGGCAGGACGCTCGGCATCGTGGGCCTGGGCCGCGCCGGCAGGGCCGTGCGCTGGCGCTGCGAGGGCCTGGGGATGCGGGTGATCACCTGCGATCCGTTCGTCCCCGAGGCCACCCACACCCTGCCCGCCCTGCTGGCGGAGGCGGACGTGGTGTCGCTGCACGTGCCGCTGACCGGGGAGACGCGGGGCTTCTTCGGCTACCCCGAGTTCGGCGCGATGCGGCCGGGCTCCATCTACCTCAACACCTCGCGCGGCGCGCTGCACGACCTGACGGCGCTGGTCGACGCGCTGCGCCAGGGCCAGGTGGGCGGCGCGGGGCTCGACCACTTCGAGGGCGAGTGGCTCGATCCGGCCCACCCCCTGACGCGCCTGCCGAACGTGGTGCTGACGCCCCGCCTGGGCGAGGCCACGGGGGAGAGCCGGGAGGAGCTGGCCGGGATGCTGGTGGAGGACATCGCCCGGCTGCTGCGCGGCGAGCGGCCCGCCCACGCCTGCGTGCCCGCCCTGCCGTTCGCCTGATCCGCCTGGGCCGCTATGCGGGCTGGCGGAGGCGGGTGTGGACGCGCCAGCTCGCCCGGTCGAGCGAGATGTCCAGCCGCAGGTCGCCGCGGTGCCTGCGCAGGCCGGGCACGCGGACCCGGTCGTGCACGTCGAACCTGCCCCGATGCGGATAGCCGAACCCCAGCTCGCCGGGCAGCACCCGCAGGTCGTCGCGGTTGCCGCAGCGCGGGCACGTCCAAGACACCAGGTCCATGCCGCGGTTGTAGTCGGAGCAGGCGCGGAAGTATTCGTCAGGTCCGAACCGGGACTCGCAGGCCAAGCAAGGGATCAGCATGGGTCCGCTCCTCGGGGCGACATGGCGACTTCCCTAGAGATACCGCTCACTACTTGTCCGCCGCTTGCAGAACGCTTGGGTGTCTAAGTAACAGTATGAGCACACGGAGCGACGAGCCTGGGGCGGAGAGCGGTAGCTTGCGTGACCAGCGGAGCCCCGTGCGAGTGCGACCATCGGCTCAGAGCGACGAGCCTGGGGCGGAGAGCGGTAGCTTGCGTGACCAGCGGAGCCCCGTGCGAGTGCGACCATCGGCGCAGTATCCGGAAACAGTGCGAGCGCCGATGGTATCGGGCCATGCGGGAGTGTCCGTGGTGAAAGGATGGACTTGTGGAACGACTGCGCCATCACCTCCTGGAGACCGACTACACGATCGACGGCGTACGTGAGCGGCTGGGCAGCATGGCGGCCTCGGCCCTGGCCAGGGAGGAGCTGGTGCCGGCCCTGCGCGCCACCGCCGACCTCGATCCGCTGGCGGCGTCGATCAGGCTGTGGTGGCTGGGCGTTCCCGTCCCCGCCGCGTCCCTCGCCCCGGAGGTCCTCGACTCGGGGCTGGTCAGGGCCGACGGCGACCAGGTGAGCGCGACCGTGCACCTGCAGCCCTGGGAGACCGGCGGCTACCTCGTCTCCGACCGCAAGGTGCGCCCCGGCGACCCGGCGCTGCGTCCTGACCACGTGGTCGGGGCCGGCGGCGCCTCGGCCAACCTGGCCCAGCTCGCCACCCGCCGCCCGGTGGGGCGCGCGCTCGACCTCGGCACCGGCTGCGGCGTGCAGGTCTTGCACCTGGCCGGGCGGGCCGAGCACATCGTGGCCACCGACGTGAACCCGCGGGCCGTGGAGCTGGCCAGGCTGAGCTGGGAGCTGTCCGGCATCTCCGGCGTGGAGGCACGTACGGGGTCGATGTTCGAGCCGGTCGAGGACGAGCTGTTCGACCTGATCGTGAGCAACCCCCCGTTCGTCATCGGCCCCGGGGGCGGCCTGACCTACCGCGAGGCCGGCGGCGACGGCTTCTGCCGCGACCTCGTACGCCGCACGCCCGGCCACCTCAACCCCGGCGGCCAGGCCCACTTCCTGGCCAACTGGCTGCACGTCGAGGGCGAGGACTGGCACGACCGCGTGGGCGGCTGGCTGCGCGAGACCGGCTGCGACGCCTGGGTGGTCCAGCGCGACGTGCAGGACCCGGCCGAGTACGTCGAGCTCTGGCTCAGGGACGCCGCCGAGCAGGGCACGAAGGCGTACGCCGAGCACTACGACCGCTGGCTGGCCTGGTTCGACGAGCGGAAGGTCGAGGGCATCGGGTTCGGCTGGATCACCATGCGCAACTCCGGCACGCTCGACCCGGTCGTCCGCGTCGAGCACCTGGACCACCTGGTCTCGCTCCCGGTCGGCGACTACGTGGACTCCGTGCTCGACGCCATCGCCACCGCGCACCGCGTCAAGGACCTGGACACCGCGCTCCTGCGCACCGCGGACGGCCTGCTCGACGAGCGCATCGGCCTGCCGGGCGCGGAGGACCCCATCCGCATCGTGCTGCGCCAGACGCAGGGCCTGCGCCGCAGCAGGGAGGTCGGCACGGTGGAGGCCGCGCTGGCCGGAGTCTGCGACGGCGAGCTGGCGCTCGGCCCCCTGCTCAACGTGATCGCCGAGCTGGTCGGCGACGGTGAGATCCTCGACTCCGACGCGGTCAGGCCGCTGATCGCGGAGGGTTACTTCCTGCTTTAATCGCCCGTCAATTGGACGTTGAGCGCTGGGGTGGAGGCTCATGGCCAAGACACGGACCCCGGGGGGTTCGAGGGCCGTGTCAGGTCCGGCCGGTCGTCTAAGGTGAGGCGGCTAGCCACTACGCGGAGCATCCGGATAACCGGGCCCCCTAGCGACGCGTGGTGGCGACAGATGACCGGCCGGGCTGCATCACGACATATTCGTGACGGCCTAAGGACAGCCTTGATCAACCATGTGTGGATGACACGTCTGGACGATGAGCTGTACTCAGGACTCGACGACGGCCCCTTCGGCGGGGATGGCCTCGATCAGGGCCTTGAGGTCCCCGGCCTCGGGGGCGCCGAGCCGGGAGAAGATCTCGAACGCCTGCCGTAGGCATTCCAGGCTCCTGGTCGTGCTGCCCAGACCGCGCAGCGCCTTGCCGAGCACCGTGAGCGACAGCGCCTCGCCGTACGGGTGGCCGATCTCGCGGGAGACCACCAGCGCCTGCTCCGCGTGGCGCACGGCCTCGGGGTGGCGTCCGGCGGCGATGAACGTCTCGGCCAGCCGGGAGCAGACCCGCTGCTCCCAGACGCGCTGCTTGCTGGCCCGGAAGAAGGCCAGGCACTCGGCGTGGTGGTGGACGGCCTCGGTGAGCCGGCCGACCCGGGACAGCACGATGCCGAGGTGGTAGCGGGCGCGGGCGGTCCCGGCGCCGCTGCCGATCTCGGTGAACAGGGCCAGGCCCTTCTCCGCCGCCGCGATCGCGTCCGCGGGCCGGCCGAGCCCCAGGTGGTCGCGGGCCGAGTAGCTGAGCACCAGCGCCTCGCCGGCCGGCACGTCGTTCGCCCGGTAGAACCGCATCGCCGCGTCGAACAGCTCCAGCGCCTCGATGTGGCGGCGCTGCCTGCCGACGACGACGGCCAGGGCGTTCAGCACCTCGCCGGTGACGATCTTCTCGCCGCGGGCCGTGGACAGCTCGTGGACGACCCTGAAGTGGCCCTCGGCCGCCTTCAGCTGGTTGTCGGCGAACAGCACCCGGCCGAGCACGTACCGGCTGCGCAGCTCGCTGCCCTGGTCGCCGAGCCGCTGCGCGGCGCTCAGCACGGCGCGCGTGCCCTGGGCGAACTCCCGCGTGTGGGTGCCCGCCTCCAGCAGCGGCTCCATCGCCACCAGCAGGTCTCCGGCGGGCAGCAACTGCTCGCCGGCGACGGCCGACGCGGCGGCCTGGTTGATGGCCGCGAACAGCGAGTCGCCCTCGGCGATCAGCCAGGCCACGGCCTCGTCCACGCTGGTGAACGACAGCCCCTCGCTGATCGTCACGATGTTGGCCGGGATCATGCTGCCCTCGTAGGCCAGGCTGTGCGCGGACTGGGCCGAGGCCAGGTAGAAGCCGAGCAACCGGTGCAGCGCCCGCGCCTTGGCCTCGGGCGGCTCGGTCTTGTCCAGCTGGCGCCTGGCGAACAGCTTGAGCAGGTCGTGGAAGCGGTAGCGGCCTGGAGCGGGCGCCTCGAGCAGGCTCGCGTCCACAAGGGACTCCAGTACGGACTCCGCCTCGAACTGGCTCACCGACAGCACGGCGGCCGCCGCCCCCGTGGAGATGTCGGGCCCCTTGGACAGCGAGAGCAGGCGGAAGGCACGCGCCTGGGCCGGCGCGAGCTGGCCGTACCCGAGCGCGAACGTGGCCTCGACGGCCAGGTTGCCCACGCGCAGCTCGTCGAGGCGGCGCTGCTCGTCGGCCAGCCTGGGCACGAGCGAGGCGACCGTCCAGGAGGGGCGCGCGGCCAGCCTGGCGGCCACGATGCGCACCGCCAGCGGCAGGAACCCGCAGGCGGCCACCACGTCCATGGCCGCGCCGTGCTCGGCCGACACGCGCTCGGCCCCGGCCACCGACGCGAACAGCGACAGCGCCTCGCCCGGCTCCATCACGTCGAGGTCGATGAGCCGTGCGGAGGGCAGGTCGGCCAGCTTGCCGCGGCTCGTCACGATGGCCGCGCACCCGGGCGAACCCGGCAGCAGCTGGCTGACCTGCTCGGCGTCGCGGGCGTTGTCGAGCAGCACGAGGATGCGGCGGTCGGCGAGGATCGACCTGTAGAGCGCGGCGCGTTCCGGCAGCCCGTCCGGGACGATGTCCGGCGGGATGCCGAGCGCCCGCAGGAACCCGCCGAGCGCCGACTCGGGCACGGTCGCCTCGTCGGTGTAGCCGCGCAGGTCGGCATAGAGCTGGCCGTCGGGGAACAGGTCCTCGGCCAGGTGCGCGACGTGCACGGCCAGCGCGGTCTTGCCCACGCCGCCGATGCCGGAGACCGCGATCACGGGCACGCCCTCGGCCGACGACTGCGCCGACGACTGGGCCGACAGCAGCGTGCGGAGCCGTACGGCGACCTCCTTGCGGCCGGTGAAGTCGTTGACGGCGGCGGGGAGCTGCGCGGGGCGCGGCAACTGCGGGGCCTGGCGCTGCTCCGGCTCCTCCACCGGCTCCTCGGCGGGCACCTCGGCGGCGGCCAGCGTGGGGTCGGCGGCCAGGATGCGCTGGTGCAGCGCGGTCAGCTCGGGGCCCGGCTCGATGCCGAGCTCCTCGACGAGGGCCTCGCGCGTCTCGGTGAACACGTTGAGGGCGTCGCCCTGCCGCCCGCACCGGTAGTAGGCCAGCATCAGCTGGGCGCGCAGCTTCTCGCGCAGCGGGTGGTCGGCGGTCAGCGCGATCAGCTCGGAGACGACCTTCGCGTGGTCGCCCAGCTCCAGGTCCACGTCCATGAGCGTCTCGACGACGCTGATGCGGCGCTCGACCAGCCGGTCGCGCTGGTGCTCGGAGTAGGGGCCGACGGTCCCGGCCAGCGGCTCGCCCTCGAAGAGCGACAGCGCCTCGCGCAGCCCTTCGGCGGCCTCGCGCAGCCGACCGCCCTTGCGCGCGCTCTCGGAGTCCTGGACGCCGCGTTCGAAGCGGACCAGGTCGAGCGAGCCGTCGGGCAGCCGCAGCGCGTAACCCCTCCCGATGGACGTCAGCAGCTCCGGGCGGGAACGGGCGGGCCGGTCCGGCTCCAGCACCGTACGCAGGCGGGAGACGTAGGTGCGCAGGGCGCCCAGGGCCCGCGGGGGCGCGTCCTCGCCCCAGACCGCGTCGATCATCTCGTTGGGGGTGACCGCATGGCCTTCACGCAGCAGCAGCATGCCCAGGATGGAACGCTGCAGCGGAGTGCCCAGATCGAGCTCCTGGCCGTCACGCCAGGCGCGGACAGGACCGAGCACGGCGAACCTCAGCCCGCCCTCGACGCTCTGACCAGCCATGCCGAATGTCTCCCAGCCAATGGATCGTTTTGTTACCAAATGATAGATCCAACGTCCTTTGTCACCTAGACTCCGGACTGATCGTTAAATGTGCCGTTGATCCGTCTTTGATCCGGTGTTGAGCGTGCCCCTGGATGCTGATGGTCGGCTAGGCATGATTCACACCGCGGGGGCGTGTCATGTAGAGCACGCGTAGGCAGGAAAAAATACGGCCCCGCCCAAACTTTCTTGGGGCGGGGCCGTGGTGGACAGGTTCTCAGGCCGCCTCGACCAGTCCGAGCCGCAGGGCGAGCCGCTCGCGTACGAGCGGCCATTCGGAGCTCAGGATCGAGTAGAACGCGGTATCTCGGACCGTGTTGTCGGCGCCTCGGCTATCCGCTCGCCGCACCCCGTCGAAGTGTGCGCCGAGGGCCTCGATGGCGGCCCGGGACTTGGTGTTACGTACATCTGCTTTGAGGGTGATGCGGTGGACGTTCCATGTCTCGAAGGCGAGCGAGAGCATCAGGAACTTGCTCTCACGGTTGACACCCGTGCCCTGGGCACTGGCGGCCAGCCAGGTGTAACCGATGTCCGCCACGGACGGGATCTCGCCCACCGCACCCCGTGTACCCGGAGGCCAGGGCATGGGGCCCTGCCAGTACTCCAGGTGCATGAGACGGGTGGCACCGACCACGCGGTCGGTGTTCAGCCACCGGATGGCGAAGGGCATGGAGCGGCCCTCCGCCTGCTCAGCCATGGCGGCCTCCACATAGGAGACCATCTCGTCCCGGCTTTCCGGGACGCGAGTGAAGGCGTAAGTGCAACGGTCTTCACTCGCCGCGGCGACGAGGTCGTCGATCGCCGCGAGGCTGAGAGGTTCCAGGCGCACGGAGCGCCCGGACAAGGTGACAAGAGCGGGCATGAGCACATGATGAGGGGAAGCGGGGGCGCACGTAACCATGCAGTTAGGAAGATCTTTTGCAGCTTTCTGCAGACAGGGTGTTCCTGCAGGTCAGCGGCCCCTTTTGAGCGATGGTAAACCCGCTCTTGGGGAAAGATTCGCCTAACTGTGACATGGCGTCGGGACGAGCGCGGGACGCCGTTCACGCACCGCTTCGTGCGACACCGAGGCCAGCTCGTTCAGACCCTTCGAAAGATAGTCCAGATTGTCGGCGATCCAGGGGAGTTGGAGGGGGTTCGGGCTGTTCAGAGCGGTCAGTCGCTCTTCGGCGGTCTCGCCGTAGAGGAGGCTCACCGCGACCCGCACCCTGGCCGCCGCCGGGTCGTCGCCGAAGGCGTGTCCGGGCAGGACACCGATGCCGTGTTCCTCCAGCAGGATCTTGGTGATCTCGGCGGAGCCGCCGAGCCGGAGGTGGCTCAGATCGGGATAGAGGTAGAAGCCGCCCTGCGGGGCGGGCACGTCGGCCCCGATCTCGGTGAACCTCTCGTGGACGGCCCTGGCGACCGTGCCGTGCAGCCGCCGGGCGAGCTCGATGCGGGCCAGCAACTCCTGGGGCTCGTCGAAGGCGTACGCCGCCGCCTCCTGCACCGGGGCGGCGGGCGCCGACCAGATCTCGCTGGCCACCGCGAGCAGGCTCCTGTGCAGCGCGTGGCTGCCCGCGGGCAGCCTGGCCACGCCGATCCGCCAGCCGCCCAGCGCCAGGCTCTTGCTCAGCCCGGTGGTGATGATCGTGCGCTCGGGGGCGAGGTCGGCGGGGGAGGTGAACGGCAGGGCCGGGTCGTGCACGACGTCGCGGTAGATCTCGTCCGAGATGATCACCAGATCGAGCTCGCGGGCGATCTCCACCAGCCGCGCGATGGTCTCCGGACCGGACAGGCGGCCCGTCGGGTTGTCGGGCAGCGTCACCAGCAGCGAGTTGACCGTCCGGCCCTGGGCCCTGGCCCGGAGCACCGCGCCGGCCACGAGGTCGGGGTCGGGCACTCCGCCCCCTCCTGGCGGTGCGGGCACCAGGATGGGGCGGGAGCCGACCAGCTCCGCCTGGGCGGCGTAGCTGACCCAGCTGGGCATGGGCAGGACGATGTCCCCGCCGATCGCCAGGAGGAGGCCGTACAGCAGGGACTTGCTGCCAGGCCCGCAGACGACGAGCCCGGGGTCGGTGGGGAGCCCGCGTCGTGTCCAGTAGCCCGCCGCCGCCGTCCTGAGCTCGGATGCCCCCGCGACCGGCCCGTAGCCGTTGCGTTCGGCCGCGCCGGCCAGCCTGTCGCGCAGTGCCGGGTGGACGGGCAGCCCTGCCTCGCCGAAGGCCAGGTGAAGCACTCGCTCCCCGGCGCGCCGTCTTCGGTCGATGTCCTCGTTTGCCGCCAAAGTGGCGGACAACGTCACGGTCATGTTTGTCACGTTCCCAGGGTGGTTTGATGAAGGCATCAGCACAAGCGAGGCTTTTCGTGGGTAGGCATAAGGAAGACTGATGCTTGAATTGCGGCGTTTGGTCCTGATCTGCGAGTTCGCTCGTCGCGGAAGTATCGCTGCGACGGCGGCATCGCTGGGGTACAGTCCTTCGGCCGTGTCGCAGCAACTCGTAGCGCTCGAACGTGAGACCGGAACGGTCCTCATCGACAGGACCGCGCGCAGTGCCGAGCTGACCGACGCGGGGCGGCGGCTGGTGGCGCACGCGGAGCGCATCCTGTCCATGGTCGAGGAGGCGGAGTCGGACCTGTCCGCCCATGCGGGGACACCCGCGGGGCGGGTCGTGGTCACCGCCTTCCCGACGGCCGCGGTCGCGTTCGCCCCGGCGCTCGCCCGCTCGCTGCGCCGCCACACCGAGCTGACGCTCCGGCTGGGGCAGAGCAGGTCGGGCCGGGGCATGCGCGAGGTGCAGTCGGGAGAGGTGGACATCGCGCTCGTGGACGACTGGTACGGGCGGGTTCGCGACAACGAGAGCCTGCGGGTGTTCCCGCTGCTGCGCGACCCTCTGGTGCTGGTGGTGCCGCGCAAGCACCGTCTGGCCGACCCCGATGTGCCGGTGGACCTGCGGGAGCTGCGCGACGAGCCGTGGATGGCGACGCCCGACGGGGAGCCGTCCCGGCTGGCGGTGGACCGGCTCCTGGTGGACGTGGGCGGGACCCGGCCCACGCCGTGGGAGTTCGAGGGGCTGGGAACGATCCTTTCTCTGGTGGCGAAGGGGATCGGCATCGCCGCCGTGCCCGCGCTCGCGCTGGCGGCAGGGGTGCGGGGGCTGGCGGTGCGCCAGTTCCCGGGAAACCCGGTGGGGCGCGACGTGCACGCGGTCGCCCGCAACTCCAGCGTCAACCGGCCGTCGGTGTCGGTGACGCTCCGCGCGATCCACGTGGCCGCCCGCTACCTCGCCGCCGACCTGGATCCGGTACGCCCGGCGGACCGCCGCCCGCCCGGCGATCCGCTGGAAGATGACGAGGCGGCCCAGTGAACGGCCCAGTGAACGGCCCAGTGAACGGCCCAGTGAACGGCCCGGTGAGGCGATAGCGTCTGCCGTTATGGCGCCGACGTACGACATCGAGCACCTCCTGCTCTCCCAGCCGAGCACCCGCACGGTCGCGGGCATCGACGAGGTGGGCCGTGGCGCGTGGGCGGGACCGGTAACGGTCTGCGCCGTCGTCACCGACCTGTCCGAGCCGCCGTCCGGCCTCACGGACTCCAAGCAGGTCTCGGCGGCCAGGCGCACCCCGCTCGCCGAGGAGCTGACCGCGTGGGCGGCCGGCATCGGCTTCGGCGAGGCCACCCACACGGAGATCGACGAGCTGGGCATGACCGAGGCCCTGCGCCGGGCCGCCAGGCGGGCGCTGGAGGCGCTGCCGGTGCGCCCGGACGCGGTGATCCTCGACGGCAAGCACGACTACATCGGCCCGCCCTGGCCGGTACGCCTGGAGGTCAAGGGCGACGCGGCCAGCATCTCGGTCGCGGCGGCGTCCGTCCTGGCCAAGGTCCGGCGCGACGCGTACATGGGGACGATCGGCTGCGAGGAGTACGGCTTCGCCGACAACGCCGGCTACCCCTCACCCCTCCACCAGGAGACCCTGGCCCGGCTCGGCCCCACGCCCCACCACCGGCTCTCGTGGTCCTACCTGGACGACCTCCCTCGATGGCGGCACCTCAAGCACCACCGGGACCCGCTCGTGGGAGAGGGTCAGGCCAGCCTGTTCGGCTGAGCGGGGACCATCGGGCATCATCGGATGGGTGCGAATCGGCGTCTTCGTCATCGCGGCGCAGTTCCCCGGCCAGGAGGCCGGGCAGGTGCTGGCCGATGCCGTCGAAGTGATCGTGGCCGCCGAGGAGGCGGGGTTCGACGACGCGTGGGTCGCCGAGCATCACTTCATGTCCTACGGCGTGTGCCCCTCCGCGACCACCCTGGCGGCGGTCGCCCTCGGCAGGACCTCGCGGATCGGGCTCGGCACGGCCGTCAGCGTGCTGTCCACGCAGCATCCCGTGGCGCTGGCCGAGCAGGCGGCCATGCTGCACCACCTGTCCGGCGGGCGGTTCACGCTGGGGGTCGGCAGGGGCGGGCCGTGGGTGGACCTGGAGGTGTTCGGGACGGGGGCCGAGCGGTTCGAGCGGGGGTTCGGGGAGTCGCTCGACCTCCTGCTCGACGGGCTCTCCGGCGGTCCCGTCGCCGGTGACGGGGAGTTCTTCCGGTTCAGGGAGGTCCGGGTGGTGCCGGGCGCGAGCATGCGGCCGGTGGTCGCGTGCACCTCCGAGGCGACCGTGGGGGTGGCGGCGGAGCGGGGGCTGCCGATGCTGCTCGGGATGCACATCGGGGACGCCGAGAAGGCCGCCCTGGTCGAGGACTACGTCGCCCGGGGCGGGACCGCCACCGATCACGTGGCGGCGGGGGTGGCCTACGTGGCCGACTCCACGGCGGGGGCGGTGCGGGAGATCAAGGAGTCGCTGCCCCGGTGGCTGGAGCCGGGGCTGGCGGGGTACGTGCCGGTGGACGATCGCCCCCGACCTATGCGAAATATCCCTGCATATGTGGATTTGTTGGCCCGGATTCATCCGGTCGGGTCGGCCGAGCATTGTGCCGCGACGATCCTGCGTACCGCCGAGAACACCGGGATCGAGCGGTTCATCCTGCTGGTCGAGGGGCTGGGCGAGCACCGGCGGACGGTGGAGAACGTGCGGCGGTTCGGGGCGGAGGTGCTGCCGCTGCTACGGGCCCGGTGACCCGGGCAGTGCCGGGTCACTGGGCCGGGTCACTGGGCCGGGTCACTGCGCCGGGTCACTGGGCCGGGTCACTGCGCCGGATCACCGGGCCGGGTCACTGCGCCGGGTCACCGGGCCGGACGGTCAGCAGTCGACCAGCTCCGGCTTCTGGTTGAGGATCTGGGCCCTCGGGGTGACGAACTCGTGCAGGGCCTTGGTCGCCGTCGGGTCGAAGACGGCGACCCGGTGGCAGTTCTGGAAGGCCAGCCGTACTCCGAAGTGGCGCTCCAGCGCTCCGCGCATCGCGTCGCTCGCCAGGCAGCGCAGGAGCTGGCCGCGGGCTTCCTCGGACGGCGGCGGCACCTGGTTGTCGGCGAACTCGGCTCCGGTCTGCTCGCGCTGTTCGGCCAGCCCGCTGATCAGCGACCACGCGTACGGCAGCGAGTCGCGGACGCACGCGATGAAGGCCGCGTCGTCCACCTCACCGGCTCTGGCCTGGTCGAGCAGTTCGTTCGGAACGGTCAGCGACATGCTGTCTCCTCTCGAATGGGATCAATCTGACGCTAAGTGGGGATTCGTGATCGCTCCAGATGCCTGGAGGGGGGCACTCAGGGGCCGAACACGAAATCCGGGTCTATCTGTGAGGCCAGGTCGGACCCGGTCCGGTCGTTGCCCCACGCGTGGGCGTTGCGCAGGTGGAAGTCCACGGTCTGGCGGCCGAAGCGCGCCCAGTCCTTCTCCTGCTCGTCGAGGGTCTTGCGGAGCACGGCCAGCGCGTCGGCGTTGACCGGCTCCAGGTCGTCGAGCGTGAAGTGGCGGCCCTGCTCCATGGCGCGGACGGCGGCGGAGTGCTCCATCCAGGTGAGCAGGTCGTCGCCCACGTGCTCGCGCAGGAAGTCGACGTCGGACGGGCCGTGGACCTTGTTGCCGACCACGGCCAGCGCGACGTCGTACGCGGCGGCGTACTCGCGGTACTGGCGGTAGACGCTCACACCCTGCCTGGTCGGCTCCGCGACGAGGAACGTCAGGTCGAACCGGGTGAACAGCCCCGAGGCGAAGGAGTCGGCGCCCGCGGTCATGTCCACCACGACGTACTCGCCGGGGCCGTCGATGAGGTGGTTGAGCAGCAGCTCCACCGCGCCGACCTTCGAGTGGTAGCAGGCCACGCCGAGGTCGTCCTCGCTGAACGGGCCGGTCGCGAGGAGGCGCAGCCCGTCGGGGGTGGTCAGCGCGTACGGGTCGGCGGCCAGGTCCTCGAAGCTCAGCAGCCGGGATCCGCGGCCGGGCGGGGTGGTCTTGACCATGGCGTCGGCGGAGGGGATGCGGGGGTTGTCGCCGCGCAGCCGCTCCTTGATCTCGGTCAGGTGGGCGCCGAGCGGCTCGGGCTGCCGGTCGAGGCCGAGCACCATGGCCAGGTGCTGGTTGATGTCGGCGTCCACGGCCACCACCGGCCCGCCCTGGCTCGCCACATGTCTGGCGAACAGCGCGGACATCGTCGTCTTGCCACTGCCGCCCTTTCCGACGAACGCCACTCTCACGGGCCCTCCAGGTGGATATGAAAACCGTTTCCGTTGTCATCATGCCACACTCCGTGCGGGGCGTGTGCGGACAACGCGAAAAGGCCACGTGGACGGTTTCCACGTGGCCTTTCCGGACGGGCGATTCAGGTGCAGGTGGCGTCGAGGTTGACCGGGGTCTCCGGGTCAGGTGTCCGCTCGGCGGCGGTGCCGGCCCTGGTCGGGCCGGCCTCCAGGGTCTCGGCGACCTTGCGGCGGATGAACGACCAGTCGGGGTACGCCGTGTTGATCAGCGGCGGCACGAAGCTGAGGCTGCGGATCTTGGCGTCCTTGACCCGCTGCGCGAGGTCGATGACGGCCGGCAGCAGGTCCTGCGGGAGGTCGGTGGAGATGGCCCGTTTGGTCGCCACGGCCAGTCGCTCGAAGCTGTTGATCACGGTCATCGGGTCGGCCTGCTTGGCGAGCGCGTTGAGCAGGCACTTCTGGCGTCCCATGCGGACGTAGTCGTCGCTGTCGGTGCGCGAGCGGCCGTACCAGAGCGCCTCCTCGCCGGACAGCCTGCGGGTGCCCGCCGGCAGCAGGCCCTCGCGGTACTTGCCGTACACGATGGGCTCCTTGATGGTGACCTTCACGCCGCCCATGGCGTCGATGATCTCCGCGAACCCCTTCATGTCCACCAGGGCGTAGTAGTCCACGTTGAGGCCGAGGATGTCGCCGATCGTCTGCTTGATCAGAGCCGGCCCGCGCTGGCGCCGCTCCACGCCCGGCACCACCTCGGGGTGCTCCTCGGCGTACTGGAAGATCTCGTTGAGCAGGCCGGGCGTGTCGGGGCCGGTGCCGGTGAACCCGTAGGGGAACTGGTCCCGGGCCGGACCCGCGCGAAATTCGACGCGCTGGAGGTTGCGCGGCAGGCCGAACAGGGTGGTCGCGCCGGTCTCGGTGTCCACGCTGGCCACGGTCATGCTGTCGGTACGCACGCCGGGCCGGTTCGGCGCGGCGTCGCCGCCCAGGAGCAGGAAGTTGACCCGGCGGGCGCCGTTCCACGGGTCCTGGGCCATGATGGGCGCGGTGGCGGTGGTGCTGGGGAACAGGGTGTTCACGACGTCGCGTGACAGGTACGCCAGCCTGGTGGCGTACACCGTCGGGGTCATGATGAGCGCGCAGAGCGCGAGCGTCAGCGCCGTGGTCAGGAAGCGGCCGATCCTGTCGGAGCTCGGCGGGCGTACCAGGACGAAGGACCAGACGACCACGCCGGTCCAGGCGATCGCGATCGCCACCAGCACCACGGTGAACCCGATGAGCCAGCGGGGCTGCACCGCCAGCGACAGCAGGTGAGTGCTGTACGCCGTGAACACCATGAGGATGCCGGCCAGCATCACGACATATCCGAACATGAGCGCCAAGCCCGTCTTACGGCGCTCCGCGGCCAGATGTGCCACTCCCCACAACAAGGACGATGCCAGTGTCAGGGCCATGCTCGCCCCCAGGCCGAATCCCCGCTCTTTCTCCGTCATGCCTGGTCAAACCCCCATTTGCGCGCCCATCCACGCCACCTTAGTAATGCGCTGTGCGGGAAAGACGGTAGGAAGGGACGGGTCAGGTCAATTCCATGTCAAGACCACCTTGAGATATAACGTGAGTGTGCGCAAGCGACACGGAAGCTACGGATTCGACGCTCCCTGGGCGCTGGTCGGCTTGTTGTTCGGAGCGCTGGTGCTCCTGGCCCTGGCGTCGGTCTCGTTCCTGCTCGACATCCCCCTGGCGGGCATCGCGTTCCTGTTCGGCGGGCTCTACACGCTGGCCAGCGCGGCCAGCTACCTCTATACGACGCGGCGCGGCAAGTTCGCGGTCTGGGCCGGTGAGCTCGAGCGGCTGAACGGCGACGAGCTCCTGCTCGACCTCGGCTGCGGCCGGGGCGCGGTGCTGCTGATGGCGGCCCGGCGGCTGGAACGCGGCAAGGCGACCGGCATCGACCTGTGGCAGTCGAAGGACCAGTCGGGCAACCGGGAGACCAAGGCCAGGGCTAACGCCGCCGCCGAGGGCGTCGCCGACCGCGTCGAGCTGGTGACGGGCGACATGCGCGACCTCCCGTTCGGCGACGGCGCGTTCGACGCGATCGTGTCGAGCCTGGCCATCCACAACATCCCCGACGCCGAAGGGCGCGCGCAGGCCGTGCGCGAGGCGCACCGGGTGCTGCGGCCCGGCGGGTTGATGCTGATCGCCGACTTCCAGCACACGGCCGCGTACGAGGACACGCTGCGCTCGCTCGGCGTGGTGGACGTGCGGCGGCGCGACGCGGGCTGGCGGTTCTGGTACGGCGGACCGTGGTTCAGCACCGGCATCCTGGAGGTCAGGAAACCCGCGGCCTGAGCCTGCGATGCACATCGCGGCGGAAATCCGGCGAGGGGGTTTGCATGGTCATGCATAGGTGTGTATATACTTCGACTCGTGTCTAAGATGCTCACCTCTCTGCCTGTCGGTGAACGTGTCGGGATCGCCTTCTCCGGTGGCCTCGACACCTCGGTCGCGGTCGCGTGGATGCGCGAGAAGGGCGCGGTGCCGTGCACCTACACCGCCGACATCGGCCAGTACGACGAGCCTGACATCGCCTCGGTGCCCGGCCGCGCCACGGCGTACGGCGCCGAGGTCGCCCGGCTGGTCGACTGCCGGGCGGCGCTCGTGGAGGAGGGGCTCGCGGCCCTGGCCTGCGGGGCGTTCCACATCCGCTCCGGCGGACGCACCTACTTCAACACCACGCCTCTCGGGCGGGCCGTCACGGGCACCCTGCTCGTACGCGCGATGCTCGACGACAACGTGCTGATCTGGGGAGACGGCTCCACCTTCAAGGGCAACGACATCGAGCGGTTCTACCGCTACGGCCTGCTCGCCAACCCCTCCCTGCGGATCTACAAGCCGTGGCTGGACGCCGACTTCGTCACCGAGCTCGGCGGCCGCAAGGAGATGTCCGAGTGGCTGCTCGCCAACGGGCTGCCCTACCGGGACAGCACGGAGAAGGCGTACTCCACCGACGCGAACATCTGGGGCGCGACCCACGAGGCCAAGGCGCTGGAGCACCTCGACGCGGGCATCGAGATCGTCGAGCCGATCATGGGAGTGCGGTTCTGGGACCCCGACGTCGAGATCGCCGCCGAGGACGTCACGATCGGCTTCGACCAGGGCCGGCCGGTGACCATCAACGGCAAGGAGTTCCCCTCCGCCGTCGACCTGGTCCTGGAGGCCAACGCCATCGGCGGCCGGCACGGCATGGGCATGTCCGACCAGATCGAGAACCGGATCATCGAGGCCAAGAGCCGGGGCATCTACGAGGCGCCGGGCATGGCGTTGCTGCACGCCGCCTACGAGCGGCTGGTCAACGCGATCCACAACGAGGACACCCTGGCCAACTACCACGCCGAGGGGCGGCGGCTGGGCCGGCTGCTGTACGAGGGCCGCTGGCTGGACCCGCAGGCGCTGATGCTGCGCGAGTCGCTGCAGCGCTGGGTCGGCACGGCGGTCACCGGCGAGGTGACCCTGCGGCTGCGGCGCGGCGAGGACTACTCCATCCTGGACACGTCTGGGCCGGCGTTCAGCTACCACCCGGACAAGCTGTCCATGGAGCGCACCGAGGACTCCGCCTTCGGGCCGGTCGACCGCATCGGCCAGCTGACCATGCGCAACCTCGACATCGCCGACACCCGCGCCAAGCTGGAGCAGTACGCCGGGCTCGGCATCGTCGGCCCCCAGCACCCGATGCTGACCGACGTGCCGCAGACGGCCTCGACCGAGCTGATCGGTGAGATGCCCGAGGGCGGCGCCGAGGCGATCGCCAACCGTGGCGAGCGCGGCGAGATCCCCGGCGACGACGAGCTGCTCGACCACGCCGCGATGGAGTCCGGCACCGACTGACGAGGAGACGGCCGCGGCTGCCCGGCAGCCGCGGCACCGCCAACCCCCGGGAGCCGACGCGTGGCCGAACCGCAGGGCGACGAGCTCTACATCATCGTGTGCGCCGCCGGGCCGGCCCCGGACGTCGGCCGGCTGGTCGCCATGGCGCAGGAGCGGGGCTGGGCCGTCCAGGTCGTCGCCACTCCGTCGGCTCTCGACTTCATCGACGTGGCCGCCCTGGAAGCCCAGACCGGCCGGCCCGTCCGCAGCCGCTATCGCAAGCCGCACGAGCCCAAACCCCCTCGACCGGGCGCGATCATCGTCGCGCCGGCCACGTACAACACGGTCAACAAGTTCGCCGGGGGCATCGCCGACACCTATGCCCTGGGCCTGCTGGCCGAGGCGCCCGGGCTCGGCATCCCCGTCGTCGTGCTGCCCTTCGTCAACAGCGCCCTGGCCGCCCGCCGGCCCTTCCTGCGCAGCATCGACGAGCTGCGCGCCGAGGGCGTCCGGGTCGTGTTCGGCCTGCCACGGCAGGTCGCCACGGACGAGCCGGACGCCGGCGCCCACCGATTCCCCTGGGAACGCGCGCTGTCGGAGCTGTCTTAAGGACTTGCGCCTGACACTGTGTGAGGCGGTATGCCAGGAGGTGCCGACTTTCAGGAGGAACATCGTGGCAATGGCTGAGCGGGTCGACGAGATCCTGGGCACGGGCAAGGCGCCGAACTTCCACGGTCTCGTGGTGATGCGGGGCGGGGAGATCGTGCTGGAGCGTTACGGCGCGGGGCCGGACCACCGGCTGGGCGACTCGCTGGGGCACGTCGAGTTCGACCGGGACACGCTGCACGACCTGCGCTCCGTGTCCAAGAGCATGGTGGCGCTGCTGTACGGCATCGCGCTGGGCGAAGGGCTCGTGCCGGAGCCGAGTGCGCCCTTGGTAGCCCAGTTTCCGGAATATCAGGATCTGGTGGCGGATCCGGAGCGCGCTCATCTGACCGTCGAGCACGCGCTGACCATGACCCTCGGCCTCGAATGGGACGAGAGCGCCCCCTACACCAGCCCGGCCAACAGCGAGATCGCGATGGAGCTGGCGCCCGACCGGTACCGGTACCTGCTGGAGCGGCCCGTCGTCGAGGAGACGGGAAAGCTCTGGCACTACTGCGGCGGAGCCAGCGCCCTGCTCGGCGGCCTGATCGCCCGCGGGGCCGGCAGGCCGCTGGAGGAGTACGCCGCGACCGCGCTCTTCCGCCCGCTCGGGATCGACGCGTTCGAGTGGTCCAAGGGATACCACGACACGGTGAGCGCCGCGGCCGGCCTGCGGCTGCGGCCGGTCGACCTGGCCGCCGTCGGGCAGCTGGTGCTCGACGGCGGCCGGGGCATCGTGCCCGCCGAGTGGCTCCGGGAGCTGGTGCGGTCGCGGGTGGTGATCGAGGACGGGTTCGAGTACGGCTACCAGTGGTACGTGAACACCAAGGACCGCCACTGGGTCGGCGGCCTCGGGAACGGCGGTCAGCACCTGCTCGTCCTCCCCGAGGAGGAGCTGGTCGTGGCATTGACGGCCGGCGACTACGACCAGAGCGGGGACAGCTCCAAGGCCGTGCTCGAAGCGGTCCTCGCCTCCTGAGGGTTCCTTACGGAATGAGCAGGATCCGGCCGGTGACCGCGCGGCTCTCCAGGAGGCGGTGGGCCTGCGCGGCCTCCTCCAGCGGCAGCGTACGGTCGATGTAGGCGACGCTGCGCCCGGAGGCGAGCCGGTCGAGCATCGCCGGATAGTGCGTCCCGAACACCTCCCCGGCCCAGCCGGGCCCGCTGCACCCGGTGAGCGTCACCCCGCGTTCCATGAGGTCGGCGGCCGTGACGGCGGCGGGCTCCCCGGTCAGCATCCCGTAGAACAGCATCCGGCCGGTGCCGGGGGTGAGGTGGTCGAGCACCCGCCTGGCCGTGGTGCCGCCGATGGACTCGAACACCACGTCCACCTCGGGCAGCTCGTCGGGCCAGCCGGCCGGGCCGTGGTCGAGCACGAGGTCGGCGCCCAGCTCGGCGGTCCGGTCCCGCTTGGCGGCCGAGCCGGCGGTGGCGATCACCCGCCCGGCCCCGAACTCCTTCGCGTGCCGCACCAGGTACGTCCCCACCGAGCTGCTGCCCGCCTCGACCAGCACGGTCTCCCCGCCGGCGAGGCGTGCCTTGTGCAGCAGCGCGAGGGCCAGCGCGCCGGGCGCCCCCGCGGCCAGCGCCTGGTCCGGCCGCACGCCGTCCGGCACCGGGGCCGTCAGAGCGGCCGGGAGCACGGCGTACTCGGCGTACGAGCCGAGCCCGCCGGTGACCCCCACGACCGTGCTCCCGAGCAGCTTCGCGTCCACCCCCTCGCCGACCTCGACCACCTCGCCGGCCGCCTCCGCGCCGATCACGGCGGGTAGCGGCAGCGGGAACGGCAGCGTCCCCGCCCGGATCTGCGTCTCGGCGTAGCTGACGCCGACGGCCTGGGTGCGGATGAGGACCTGGCCCTCGCCTGGGCCGGGGCGCGGCAGGTCCGTGACTTCGAGCCGTTCGGGGCCGCCCTTTTCCGACAGGACGATCGCGCGCATGCCTGAACTCCTTTAACTGAACCGATGGTCCAGTTAATATATGGACCACTGGTCAAGTTTGTCCATGGGAAAGAATGACCGGATGGAACGTCGAGAGCGGGCCGACGCCGCGCGCAACAGGCAGGCCATCCTGCGGGCGGCCGAGGAGCTGCTGCGGCGGCACCCGCCCGAGCAGGTCTCGGTCGAGCGGGTGGCGGTCGCCGCCGGCGTGGGCAAGGGGACGGTGTTCCACCGGTTCGGGAGCCGCACGGGGCTCATGCTGGAGCTGATGAGCGAGCGGGCGCGCGAGTTCGAGCAGGCGTTCACCGAGGGGCCGCCGCCGCTGGGGCCGGGCGCGGAGCCGGTCGAGCGGCTGGTCGCGTTCTTCGCGGACGTGGCCGTGCTGGCGGCGCGCAACGGGAACCTCGTCAGCGCCATCGAACACGCCAGGATCACCACGAAGGCCCACGGCGAGCAGCGCAGGGAGGAGAACCCGATCTACCGGTCCTGGCACCGGCACGTGTCCCGGCTGATCGCCGAAGGGCGGTCCGACGTGGACGCCGAGCAGATCGCCCACATGCTGCTCGGCACGCTGCACATGGAGCCGATCGCGAGCCAGCTGCGGGCCGGGCAGCACGAACGGCTCGCCGCCGGCTTCGCCGACCTGGTCAGAGGGCTGCTGCGTTAGAGGGGCAGGTGGGGGATCGCCGCGTGGAAGGCGGCGACGGCCGCCCTGATCGACGGGTGCTCGCCGTTCCCCTTCCTGAACGCCGCGAGCGTGCGGCGGCTCAGCGGCAGGCGGGTGAGCGTCACCCCGGCCGGCGGGTCGATCGCCGCCAGGTGCGGTACGAGCGCGACCCCCTGCCCGGCGGCGACGAAGGCGAGCACGGTGTCGAAGTCGTCGATGTGGTGCCGTACGAGCGGCTCGAACCCCGCCGCCTGGCACGCCCGGATCGCCATGGTGTGGCAGAGGGTGCCCGGCCTGTCGGTGATCCACGCGTCGGCGCGGGCGTCGGCCACGGAGGGCCGGTCGGTCAGGTACATGGGCTCGCTGTACAGCGGCTCCGTCTCGATGGACGCGTCCGTCACGGGCGGCACGAAGTCGTACTCGTGCACGAGCGCCACGTCCAGCTCGCCCGCCCGCAGCGCGGCCGAGACGTCGGCGGGGTCGATCTCGGAGACCATCGGCACCAGCCCGGGATGCGCCCCGGTCAGCTCGACGAGCGCCGGGGGCAGGAGCACGCGGGCCGCCGTCGGGAACGCGCCGATCCGTAGCGGCCCCGAAGGCCCGCCACGCGCGGCGGCGAGCGCCGCCGACGCGCGTTCGAGCTGCTCCAGCACGGCGTGAGCGTGCTCGACCAGCAGGTGCCCGGCGGGCGTCAGCGCCACCGTACGGCCGGTGCGCTCCAGCAGCGGCACGCCCGCCTCCCGCTCCAGCGCGCTGAGCTGCTGGGAGACGGCCGAAGGCGTGAACGTCACCGCCTCCGCGACCGCGGCGATGGTGCCGCGCCGGGCGAGTTCGCGGAGGAGGTGGAGCTTGCGCGGGTCGAGCATAAGCTGAGCTTAATCTCAAACGAAGAAATCCGCGCTGGACCTAACGGGTCCGGGCAGGACAGGCTCGAACCATGCTGAGAGGACTACACGTACCGCTGGTCACCCCGTTCACCTCGTCGGGAGAGGTGGCCGTGGACGCGATCGAGAAGCTCGCGTCGGACTACCTCGACCAGGGCGCCGCCGGGCTGGTCGCGCTGGGGACGACGGGCGAGGTGGCCGCGCTCGACCCCGGCGAGCGGGAGCTGGTGATCGAGGCGTGCGCGCGGGTGTGCGCGGAGCGGCAGGCGCTGCTGACGGTGGGGGTGACGGGGAACGCCACGCGTTCGACGGCCCGGGCCCTGCAGGGCCTGCCCTCGGGGGTCGGCGCCGCGCTGGTGACGGTGCCGTACTTCCTGCGGCCGGGCGAGCGCGGGGTGATCGCGCACTTCGAGGCGCTGGCGGAGGCGACGCCGGTGCCGCTGGTGATCTACCACATCCCGTACCGGACGGGTCAGGCGGTCGGCGCCGCGACCTTCCGGCACCTGGGCGCGCACCCGATGATCGCGGGCATGAAGTACGCGGCGGGCGGGATCGACCAGGACGCGGTGGACCTGCTGGGGGATCTGCCCGAGGGGTTCGAGGTGGTGGGGGGCGACGACGCGTTCATCTCGCCGCTGCTCGCGCTGGGCGCCGTCGGCGGGATCCTCGCCTCGGCGCATCTGCAGACCCGCGGCTACGTCGAGCTGGTGGAGGCCTGGAACGCGGGCGACGCGGCCAGGGCGAGGGCGCTCGGGCACCGGCTGGCCAGGCTCTCGGCCGCGCTCTTCGCCGAGCCGAACCCCACCGTGATCAAGGGAGTGCTGCACGCCCAGGGCCTGATCCCGACCCCGGACGTGCGGTTGCCGCTGGTCCCGGCCGGGGAGGCGGCGGTCTCACAGGCTCGCCTGGTAGCGGTACATCCAGGCGAGTGACTCCTGGCTCGCGCTCTTCTTCAGGAAGAACGGCAGCATCAGGTCGCGGAAGACCCGGGCGACCGGGCTCGCGGCCTTGCTGTTGCTGATCGTCCTCGAGTACGCCACCACCCGCTCCGCCCTGGGCCGCCGTTCGGCCTCGAAGCGCTCGAACGCCTTCGTGTGGCTCCCGCTGTCGCGCAGGCACCTGGCCAGCACGACCGCGTCCTCGATGGCCAGCGAGGCGCCCTGGCCGGAGCTGGGTGAGGTGGCGTGCGCGGCGTCCCCGATCAGCAGGACCCGGCCGCGGTGCCAGACGGGCACCGGCGGCAGGTCGTAGATCGGCGACCCCGGCTCGACGTCGCTGCGCCGGATGAGCTCGGCGGAGAAGTTCGCGTCGTCCTCGAACGCCCTGACCAGCACCGGCTTCCAGTCCTTCGGAACGTCGCCGAGCCGCCTGGGCAGGTTCGCGAACCACCAGGTCTCGCCCGACTTCGGTACCGCGCCTATGGTCGCGCTCGCACGGGGCTCCGCTGGTGACGCAAGCTGCCGCTCTCCGCCCCAGGCTCGCCGCTCCGTGTAACCGAAGAACGCGCGCTTGCCGAAGACCATGTTGTAGACGCCCGGCTCGCCGGGGAAGCCGGCGTCCTTGACGATCCCGCCGAAGCTGTAGAGGCCGCTGTAGCGGGCGGCGGGAGCTTGCGGGTCCAGGATCGTGCGGGTGCTTGAGTGCACGCCGTCGCACGCGATCAGCAGGTCGCCCGTCGCCTCCGTGCCGTCCGCGAACCTGGCCGTCACCTGCCTTGCGCTTTCGTCGTACGAGACCAGGCGCTTGCCGTACGTGACCTCGATGCCGCGCCGGGCGGCCTCGTCACGCATGGTCCGGTAGAGGTCGGAGCGCAGGACGGTGTGGCTCACCGTGCCGTCGTCGAGCCGCAGCCCGTTGGCCACCTCGCCCAGCCGCTTGCCCGATCCGCTCCACATGACCATGCGCGGAGTGGGGATGGCCTCCGACAGTACCTTGTGGTGCGCGCCCAGCACGCGGAGCGCGGCCAGGCCGTTGGAGGCGACGTTCAGGAACGAGCCCACGTCCTCCGCACCCTGCCCGTACGCCTCGAAGATCTCGGCGTCCACACCCACCTCGCGCAGGGCCATCGCCGTGACGGGTCCGGCGATGCCGCAGCCTATGATCAGAGCCTTCATAGTGATAACCTTTCGTTCGGTCGAACGAAATATATGCGGAGGCTTTACCTGTGTCCAGAGATATTTCGGAGCGGCGAAAGAATTTGCTGGAGGCCCTCGGCATGGCGGGGCGGGACAGCAGCAACGCCGCCGTGATGTACCACACCGCCATGGGCGAGCGGCTGGGGCTCGGCATGACCGAGGAGAAGACGCTCGACCTGCTGCAGCGCATGGGGCCGCTGACGGCGGGGGAGATCGGCCAGCACGCGGGGCTGGCGCCGGCGACCGTCAGCGGGCTGATCGACCGGCTGGAGTCGAAGTGGCTGGTGCGGCGGGTGCGCGACACGCGGGACCGGCGGCGGGTCATCGTGGAGATCAACTACGAGCGGCTGGCCGGGTTCAGCGAGCTGTTCGAGCCGTTCGTGGCGGCGTTGGGGGAGCTGTACGCGCGGTACACGGATGACGAGCTGGAGCTGATCCTCGACTACGTCACCCGCGCCACGGCCCTCCAACGCGAGGCCACCCGCGACCTGACGACATAGCCCCGCAGCCTCCAGTGCTGTGTGCGGCGGCCGGTGGGTGGGATCACGGGCCGCAGCACCAGAGCGAGCGAGCCGGGGCCGGTGGCCTAGCGGTCGGCTTCGCGAACGGTCGTGTCCACCTCGCTCACGCGGTCGGCTTCGCGGATGGCGGTGCCGACCTCGCTCACGCGGTCGGCCAGCAGGCCGAGGGCGCCCACGGCCCGGGCCATCGGGTCGTCGTCGGCGCCGCCCAGGGCCTTGGCCTTGAGGTAGGCGGTCTTGATCTCCGCCCAGCGTCCGGCCTGGGCCGGGGTGAGGCGGCCGCGCAGTTCGGCCAGCTTGAGCAGGTTGGCCTCGGCGTCCGTGGTCAGGGTCTGGGCCTCTCCCAGGTAGTGGTCGTCGATCACCGCTTCCAGCTCGGCGTCGTTCATGGCGGGGACGATGCGCTCGGCCAGCTTGTTCATGTTGCGGTACGAGCCCTGCAGCCGGTACGGGGGCTCGGTGCGGGCCGCGTCGGACTGGGCGGCCGAGGCGATGTAGGCCTGGTTGTTGGCCAGCACGACCTCCTGGACGCGTACGAGCTTGGCCAGCACGCTGAGGATCTGATCCAGCTCCGGCTTGCTGTACGGGTGACGGAGCTGGTCGGGCTGGACGGTCGTGTCGCCCCTGGCGAGCCGTACGAGGAGCTCGACGTCCGCGCGGTCGCGGCCGGAGAGCGGCGCGAGCACCGGGTTGGAGGTCAGCGCGTTATCCACATAGCTCAGCGCGAACAGGTCGTCCTTGCCCGACAGGACGTCACCCAGGTTCCAGACGTCGGCGCGGTTGGCCAGCATGTCGGGGATGCGGAAACGCTGCCCGGACTCGGTGTACGGGTTGCCCGCCATGCACACCGCGAACCGCTTGCCGCGCAGGTCGTACGTGCGGGTGCGGCCGTTCCACACGCCCTCGATGCGCCGCTGGGCGTCACAGAGCGAGATGAACTTCTGCAGCAGCTCCGGCGAGGTGTGCTGGATGTCGTCGAGGTAGAGCAGCGTGTTGTTGCCCGTCTCCAGCGCGAACGAGATCTTCTCCACCTCCTGCCTGGCCGTCGCGTCGGGCGCGTCCGCCGGGTCCAGCGAGGTCACCTCGTGGCCCAGGGCCGGGCCGTTCACCTTGACGAACACCAGGCCCAGGCGGCTGGCCACGTACTCCATCAGGGTCGTCTTGCCGTAGCCGGGCGGTGAGATGAGCAGGAGGAGGCCCATCTGGTCGGTACGCTTGCCCGCGCCCGCCGCGCCGAGCTGCTTGGCCAGGTTGTCGCCGATCAGCGGCAGGTACACCTCGTCGAGCAGGCGGTTGCGCACGAAGGCGCTCATGACCTTGGGCTTGTACTCGTCCAGGCGCAGGCGGTGGCGCTCGGCCTCGACCAGCTCGCTCCTGCGCCGCTGGTAGGCCCGGTACGCCGGTACGCGCTCCTGGCGGAAGCGGCGTGTCCTGGTGAGGAGCTCGTCCAGCCGGATGTCGAGTTTGCGGTCCTTGATGCGGGGGTGGGCGCCCAGGAGGCCGTCCACGGTCTCCTGGACGGCGGCGCTGGAGTCGTGGCGGGGGACGTCGCACAGCTGCACCGCGATGGCCTCCGCCACCTCGGGACCCTGGTGGTAGGCGGCCATCCAGGCGTGGGCCAGTTGCAGGCGCTCGGGGAGCGGGACGCTCTTGAGCTCGTCCTCGAACTCCCGGAGCTTGGCCGGGCCCAGGGCCTGGCGGAAGCCATCGAGGAGGTCGCGCGCCGCCTTGCCGGTCACGAACCCGAACGGGCTGCTGCCCAGCTCCTCGACGAGATACTCTCCCGCAAGCCCGGCCCCCGCGACGGTAGGGTCGGGCGCCGGCGTGCGGAGGCCCGCTGCCGGCGCGCCCGGTGGGTTCGGGCGGAGGCCGCCGACGAAGTCCGCGATCAACGTCTCCAGCTCGACCGCCAGCGAGTCCAGGGCCGGGGTGGGGCCGAAGACGGCGCGGGCGCGGACGAGCGACACGGCGCGCGTGGTGAATGTTTTACGTGAAACCTCGTCCAACCCGAAGGCCCAGAACAGCTGCGCCGCCGCCCGCACCTCGGCCGGGTACCGCAGCAACCCCGCCCCCGACCGCAGCCGTACCAGCACGTCCAGGATGGCAGCGGCGTCGTGGTCGTGGACCCCGCGCTCGTACCCCTCGTCATAGCGCGACTCCACCGCCTGCCGCACCGCGTCCTCAAGAGCGACCCCGGGGGAGAGGGAGTCCAGGAGCGAGGCGGCCAGGTGCTCGCCCCGGTACACCTCAGGCGTCTCCGACACCAGCAGCTGGTCCCAGAAGGGCCGGGTGTCGGCGAAGGAGGCGGGCACGGGCGAGCGGTAGTCGGTCCCGGTGATCGCGAAGTGCATGGACAAGCGCTCATGCTCACGGCCGCTTCCGTGCGGCACCAGCGTCAGGTCGATGGGCTGGGTGTTGACGGCGAAGCGGTGGCGGCCGAGCCGGAGCGTCTCCCCGCCGTCGGAGAAGAGGTCGAGGCGATCCCGGAGGGCCCGGCCCGCCTCCTGCTGGGCGGACTTGACGCGCCCGTCCAGCTCCTCGGCCCGTACGGCGTCCCCGAGCGAGCGCAGCTCGACGGCGGCCGAGCGGACCTTGGCCACCATCGGGTCGGTGGCGAAGTACGTGTTGACATCGTCCAGGGAGGCGAGGGCGCCGAGGCGGCGGGTGATGCTGCCCAGGATGCGTTCGGCGGAGGCGAAGACGCGGTCGGCGCGCCGGGCGAGGTCGTCGAGCTGGGTCTGCTTGCGGGCCGAGAACGCCTCGTAGACGTCCTCCCGCTTGGCCGACAGCTGCGCCGCGAAGTCGTCGAACTCGCCGAAGCGCGACTCCAGGGTCTCCAGCTGCAGCATCAGCCGCCCGAGCTGTTCGTCGCACTTGGCCGGGGTGTCCGCCATCGCCAGCGCGCCCGTGATGGCCTGGCCGAGCAGGGCGAACTCGGCGGCGAACGCGGCCCGCCCCTCCGTCCCGAGCAGTTCGCGCCGGCGCCCGTCCAGGATGGCGCGCGCCCGGTTCACCCCGCCGAGGACCTCGGCGATCCGGCCCAGGATGGAGGTGCGTACGGTCGCGTCGGCGATGTCCAGCGAGCCGACGACCTCCGTCACCACCTCCAGCCCCTCCGCCTGCGCGGCCAGCCGGTCCGCCACGGGGGCGGCCTCCGCGACCGTGCCGATCGCGGCCGCCCCGGCGGCGAGCTCCTCGACGGCCGCATGGTAGGCGGTGAACGCGTCCGCACCCTGCAGGAACTCGACCGCCCGCCTGCCGACGGACGCCAGCTCCTCCGTCACGGAGGAGGACAGCGCGTCCAGGCCGGCCAGGTCGATGTAGCGGGTCTCGCGCAACGTCACCAGGCGGCCCTGGGCCCGCCGCAGCGTGGCCAGCGTGTCGACCCAGGCGTCCGCGGTGACCGGACTGTCCGCCCGCGCCTCGCGTACCAGGTGGGTGATCTCCTCGGAGGCGGCGGTGAGCGCCTCGGCGGCCTGGCGGGTGAGCTGCTCGACGTTCTCGTACTCGTCCAGCACCTGCTCGGCCGTGGCCCGCACGTCGGCGAGCGGCCCGCTCAGGCCGTGCTCCTCGAGCCAGTGATAGGAGTCGAACGTCCGCGTGCAGGCCGCGATCAGCCCCTCGAACGTCCCCGCGGACGCCGCCATCTCCTCGACCATCCGCGACACGGACAGGCAGTCGGAGATGCCGCGCACCAGCTCCGCGTTGCCGATGCGTTCCAGGGGCCCCGTCCCGGCGGGCTGGGCGGCGGCGTACGTGTCGGAGACGTACGGCGTCTGCCAGACCTGCATCGGGTGCACCCGGGTGGGCTCGTCGGAGGTCGCGCGGAAGACCACCATCGTGCCGTCGTCGAACAGCGAGTAGCCGTGACAGACGATGGGGTTGGCGACCTCCTTCCTGATCACGTTGTACGGCAGCAGCAGCGAGCGCCCGTCACCCCTGGCGTGGAAGACGTACAGGACGTCCTCGCCGTTGGGCGAGCGGACCACCCGCTCGAACTCCAGGTCCGTCACGTCCGTGTCGAACGTCTTGCTGGCCCCGGTCGCCAGGTAGTAGCCGCCGGGGAAGATCAGCCCCTGGTCCTCGGGCAGGCGCTGGCACGCCTGGCCGAGGCCGTCGAGCCTGATGACCGCCTTGGTGCGGGTGTTGAAGACCAGGTGGCGCCACTCGGTCTCCTTGTACGGCCTGATCCGCATGAGGACGAGCGGCCCGACCCTGGCGTACTCGACGTCGGCGTCCGCCAGGCTCTGCAGCGGTTCGGCGACCGGCTCGGCGTAGATGCCGGCGCCGGTCTCCGTGTTGTTCTCGATCTTGATGGTCAGGTCGCCGCCGACCGTCTCGACGAACACCTCGCCCTCGATCGAGATGTGCGGGTGCCGTCCGAGCACGTGGTCGTCGCGCGTGGTCGGCGTCCACTCGAAGTCGTGGGACGGGGGGAAGGTGTGGTCCCGCTCCCCCCGGTTGTCCACATATTTCGGGACGCCGCCGTTGTCGACCGTCCACCGCAGCACCCGCAGGTCCGCCGGCCCCGTCTGGAACACCGCCAGCAGCTTGCCCTCGACCCGCCGCAGCTGCTGCAGCCTGGTCTCCTTGTAGTACCGGTACAGCTCGGCGAAGTCCTTCTTGAACGCCGGATCGTCCAGCGTCTCCAGCTTGTCGGCGTCGAACCTGAACGCGTCACCGTCCCTGGAGAACCGGTGCACCGCGAACACGTCCGCCACCGCCGTCTCCGGCTTGAGCCCGATGAAGACGTTGTAGCCGAAGAGCATCACGTCGCCCAGGGAGACGATGTCCCTGGGGACGCAGTTGTTCTCCGTGCGGATCCGCTCGGTGCCCAGCAGGCGCAGCTCCGCGCCGCCGAACACCTTCAGCCGCGCCCCGTTGAGCGCCTCGGCCGCCGCCGTCAGGGTCTTGGCCTGGGCCTGGAGCCTGTTCCTGAGGACCTCGTAAGTCCCCGCCTCCAGCTCAGTCACCGAGCGGCCCCGGCGAGCGCCGCCACGGGGGAGTCGGCCAGGCCGAGCCTGCGGGCCGTCTCCAGCAGCTCGCCCAGCGCCGTCGCCTGCGGGCCACCGTCCTGGATGAGCCGCATGAGGAGGGCGGAAACGGTCAGGTTCTTGATGTCCTCGGTACGCACGCCGCCGATCACGTTCGCCAGGTCGGTCGCCAGGCTGGCCGAGCCGTTCACGTACGGCGAGACCAGCGCCCCCGCGACCTCCGAGTGGTCCACGAACCCGTCGACCACCTTGCCCGCGGTGATGGACCCGACCACCTTGTCGAAGAACATCGTGTCGCCGCCGACGATGTCGATGTTCGCCTTGGCGAGACCGGCGGCCAGCACGCTGGCCTGCGACTCCGCCACCTGCCGCGACACGTCGATGTGCTTGAGCCTGATCTCCTTGTCGGCCTCCAGGCGCAGGCGGTACTCCTCGTGCGCCCTGCTGGCCTCGTCCAGCGCCGCCATCGCGGCCGCCTTCTGCGTGAGACCCTCGGCCTCGGCCTTGAGCTTCTCGCCCACCGCGGCCGCCCCGGCCAGCGCCATCGCCTGCTCACCCTCGGCCTGCGCCTTGAGCCGGTCGCCCTCGACCAGCGCCATGGACTTGGCGCCCTCGGCCTCGGCGGCCAGCCGCTCCTTCAGCACCAGCGCCTCCGCGCGGCCCACCTTCTCGATGGCCTCGGCGTCGCGCTCCTTGACCTGCACCTCCGCCAGCCCGGCCGCGGCCGACTCGGCCTGGATGCCCTCGGCCAGCCGGATCTTGGCCCTGGTCTCCAGCTCGGCCGCCTGCTGCCTGGCCTCGGCGAGCACCAGCTCCTCGCGCGCCTTGAACTTGGACGCGGCCTCCGCGGCCTCGGCCGCCTTGATGTCCTTGACCAGGTTCTCCTGGGCCTCGGCCTCGGCGGCGATGATCACGGTCTGGCGGGTGCGCTCGGCCTCCTCGACCACGCGCAGCCGCTTGATGCTCTCCTCCTGCTCGGCCACGGTCTTGTCGACCGCGATGCGCTCGCGGATGACCTCGGCGATGGTCCGCTTCTCGGTCTCGACCTCTTTGTCCTTGGCGATGCGCGACAGCTCGGTCTCCCGCTCGCGGGCGATGACCTCCAGCACGCGGTCCTTCTCGATCCGCTCGGACTCGATCGCGATCACGCGCTCGCGGTTCTTCTCGGCGACCGCGATCTCACGGGCGCGGTTCTCGTTCTGCACGCCGAGCTGCTCGTCGGCCTTGATGTTCGCGCTCTGGGCGCGCAGCCGCTCCTCGGCCTGCACGCGGGCGATCTCCGCCTCCTCGCGGGCCTTGACGGTCTCGATCTCCCGCCGCTGCTTGAGCTCGGCGTCGGCCTGGCGGCGCTGCAACTCCAGGATGGCCTCGCGGGCGTCGACGTTCTGGCGGGTGATCTCCTTCTCCTCGTTGCGCTGGAACTCGTTCGTGCGCACGTGCTCGATCGCCGTCAGCTCGGTGATCTTGCGGATGCCCTGCGCGTCGAGGATGTTGCTCTTGTCGAGCTGCATGAGCGAGGTCTGCTCGAGGTAGTCGATGGCGGCGTCCTCGAGGCTGTAGCCGTTCAGGTCCGTGCCGATGAGCCGGACGATCTGGTCCCTGAACTCGTCGCGCTTGGTGTAGAGGTCCACGAAGTCGAGCTGCTTGCCGGCCGTCTTGAGCGCCTCGGAGAACTTCGCGCTGAACAGCTCCTGCAGCGTCGACTCGTCACTGGCGCGCACGGTGCCGATGGCCTGGGCGACCTTGATGACGTCCTCGGCGGTCTTGTTCACGCGGACGAAGAACGTGATCTTGATGTCGGCCCTGATGTTGTCCTGGCAGATGAGCCCTTCGCGGCCGGTCCGCTCGATCTCGATGGTCTTGACCGAGATGTCCATGGTCTCGGCCTTGTGGACGACCGGTAAGACGACGGCGCCGGTGAACGTCACGTCCACTTTGTTGACCTTGGAGATGATCAGTGCCTTGCCCTGATCCACCTTGCGGAAAAGGCGGCCGATGACGACGAGCAGGCCAATCACGATGACCAGGATGACGGCGAGAAATACGCCGAAGCCGGTGGAGATGACGTCCATCAGTGCTCACTTTCGTAGGGCATGACCCAGAAGAATTCGCCGTCTTTGTCGTATTCGAAGATGAGTGCGTCGTCGCCGCGGGCGAGACGGTCCTCGCCGGTCGTGCGTACCTGCACGATCGCGGACGAGCCGTCGGCGGCCGTGACCTCGGCCTGGCCGAAGTCAGGGGTGGCCGCGCCGGTGCGGATCACGCACATCTGGCCGACGAAATCACCACGCGAGTGCCGGTCCCCGGCAGGGAACAGCCTGCGTAGCGGACCCAGCAGACCACGGATGGCCAGCCAGGCCCCGACCGGTGCGGCGAAGGGGACGGCGATCAGCAGGCCGCCACTCGCCACCACGCTGCCTATCAGGCAGAGCAACCAGGCCAGGGCAATCAACAGCGAAAGCACGATCCCGGCCGGAACTCCCCCGAGGCCCAGCCAGGTGGCGTCATCTTCCAGTTCGAACAGCCCGGTGATCACGGTCAGCCAATAGCCGATGACCACCACGAGAAGGAAAGTGAAAATGACAGTCGGAAAGCTCAGTACGGTGTCTAAGAACTCGATCATCCCGCCCCGTGTGCCCATCCCCCGTTGATGTCCTGACGGACTATATACAGATAAAGCGCGACTAAAGCGGAAAGTTCCCGAAAAGTCTGGTGACTTTCCCGGCTTGACCTCCACTTAGGTTGAGGTTGCAGGGTTGGGCTCATGACTGACGTGATGAGAGCCGCGGCCTTCGCCGAACCCGGCGGCCCGGAGGTCCTGAAGGTGATGGAGCTGCCCGCGCCCCAGGCGGGTCCCGGCCAGGTCAGGGTGCGGGTGCGCGCGGCCGGCGTGCAGCCGTTCGACACGGCCGTACGGGCGGGGTGGTTGCCGCCGTACATGGGCCCCGTTCCCTTCCCGCGCATTCCGGGCAACGAGTTCGCGGGCGTGGTGGACCAGGTGGGTGACGGGGTGACCGGGGTGTCCGCGGGGGACGAGGTCCTCGGGTTCTCGGCGCTGTACGCCTATGCCGAGTACATCGTGGTGCCGGGGACGGACGTGGCGCCCAAGCCGGCGGGGGTGCCGTGGGAGGTGGCCGGCGGGCTGACCTCGGGTGTGCAGACCGCCGAGCTGGCGATCGACGGGCTCGGCCTCGCGGAGGGCGAGACGCTGCTCGTGCACGGCGCGGCGGGGTCCGTGGGCACGGCGGCCGTGCAGATCGCCCGGCGGCGCGGGGCCACCGTGATCGGCACGGCCCGCGAGGCCAACCACGACTACCTGCGCGATCTCGGCGCCATCCCGGTGGTCTACGGCGAAGGGCTCGCCGACCGGGTACGCGCGCTCGCCCCGAACGGTGTGGACGCCGCGCTCGACGGGGCCGGAGGTCACGCGCTGGAGGTCTCGATCGAGCTGGTCAAGGACCGCGGCCGGATCGTCACGCTGGTCGAGCACGGCAAGGCGGCCGAGCTGGGCGTCCGGGTGGTGCAGGGGCAGCGCTCCGCCGAGCGGCTAGGGCGCTACGCCCGCCTGTACGCCGAAGGCGCCTTCACGTTCGCGGTACGCAGGACGTACCCGCTGGAGGACGCGGCGGAGGCGCACCGGGAGATCGAGACCGGCCACGGCCAGGGCAAGATCGTCCTTCAGATCCGCTGACGTACGGCCTCGGCGACGGCGAGGCCGATCTCGTTGAGCTCGGTCTCCCCGTCCTTGACGTCCCACAGGGCGTTCTGCAGCACCCGGCCGAGCGTCCACCCGGCAGCCCGCCGGGGGTCGAGGCCGAGCCGGTCCACCATGAGGTCGAAGCGGCGCAGCACGGCCCGCCGCACGTCGCCGGTCGCGACCACGTCGTCCCAGCGGTTGTGCAGGGCGGGCAGCAGGTCGAACCCCGGGTCGCCCGCCAGCGGCTTGGGGTCGATGCTCAGCCACGGCTCCCGGCCGGCGGCCAGCACGTTGTCGTAGTGCAGGTCCCAGTGCAGCAGCCGGTCGCCCGGCTCGGGGACGAGCTCGCCGACGGCGCCCGCGCAGTAGCGGATCCATTGGCGGTCGCTCTCGCGCGGCAGCTTCGCCACGGCCCTGTCCACGTCGTCCAGCATGGCTCGCGCGATGTCGCCCAGCCGGCGCATCCCCTCGGGCGCCGGGTAGGACACCAGGCGGGCCAGGAGGTCCGCGAGGATGCCCAGGGCCTTCATGTCGTCCGGCATGCCGGACAGCGAGCGGTCGGCCTCCAGCCGTTCGAGCAGCAGGGTGCCGGTCCCGGGGTCGGAGTCGAGCAGCAGCACCGACGCGTCACCGGCCCAGGTGCGCAGGCCGGGGGCCTCGGTGGCGTTCTCGTCGTTGACGGGCTGGAGCTTGAGCGCCGCCTTCGTGCCGTCCTCGCGTAAGACGGGCAGCACGAGGGACACCACCCCGTGCCTGGACTCCCCGTCCAGCCGCAGCGCCCACTCCTCCAGGTAACGCTCGGCCAGCGCGGGCAGCCCCGCGGACCAGGCGCGACCGGCCTCCCCGTCGTATTTCACGTGGGATTCGGTCAACGCCGCCGGCACCCTGATCTTCATGCCCCCAGTCTGCCCGGGGACGGCGGTTCAGAAGTGCCAGGGGTACGGCGACCAGTCGGGCTCGCGCTTCTGCAGGAAGGAGTCGCGCCCCTCGGCGGCCTCCTCCGTCATGTACGCCAGCCGCGTCGCCTCGCCGGCGAACACCTGCTGCCCGACGAGCCCGTCGTCGATCGCGTTGAAGGCGAACTTGAGCATGCGCTGCGCCGTCGGCGACTTGCCGTTGATCTTGCGGCCCCACTCCAGGGCCGTGCGCTCCAGCTCCTCGTGCGGGACGACGGCGTTGACCATGCCCATGCGGTGCGCGTCGGCCGCCGTGTAGGTGTCGCCGAGGAAGAAGATCTCGCGGGCGAACTTCTGCCCGACCTGCCGCGCGAGGTAGGCCGAGCCGAAGCCGCCGTCGAAGCTGGCCACGTCGGCGTCGGTCTGCTTGAAGCGGGCGTGCTCGGCGCTGGCCAGTGTGAGATCCGCCACGACGTGCAGGCTGTGGCCGCCGCCCGCGGCCCAGCCGGGCACCACGCAGATCACGATCTTGGGCATGAACCGGATGAGCCGCTGCACCTCCAGGATGTGCAGCCGCCCGGTGGCCGCCGAGCCGTCGGCGTACTGGTAGCCGTCCTTGCCCCTGATGCGCTGGTCGCCGCCGGAGCAGAAGGCCCACCCGCCGTCCTTGGGCGAGGGGCCGTTGCCGGTGAGCAGCACGCAGCCGACGTCGGTGGTCTGCCTGGCGTGATCGAGCGCGCGGTAGAGCTCGTCCACGGTTGCGGGCCGGAACGCGTTGCGCACCTCGGGGCGGTTGAACGCGATCCGCACCGTGCCCTGGTCGACTGCCCGGTGATAGGTGATGTCGGTGAAGTCGAATCCCTCGACCGCCTGCCACGCCTTGGGATCGAACAGCTCGGAGACCATGCGCCAGAGCCTAACGGATCTGACCTTCGGCCCATTCGGCCCACTCCTGCTGCGCCTTGCCCAGTCGCAGGCCGTATTCGAGGCTGATCCGGCCGTACGCCGAGAGGTTGTCCTCGCGGTTCTCGAGGAACTCGCGGAGGCCCTCCAGGTGCTCCACGTGCTTGCGGACGTGTTCGGCCTGGTGGCGGAGGTATCCGCGGGCCTGCTCGGGCGCGACCTGGGCCAGGAAGAACACGCGGAGCAGCATGTCGCTGCGCAGGACCCTGGTCGGCTCGACCTCGGTGATCCAGTGGCGCAGCTCGGCCAGGCCCGCCTCGGTGACCGCGTACTCCTTGCGGCCGCGCGGGCCCTCGGCCGACACGTCCACGAGACCCGCGTCGGCCAGTTTGCCCAGCTCCGCGTAGAGCTGGCTCTGTGTGGCGGGCCACACGTTCGACAACGAGATGTCGAACATCTTCATCAGGTCGTATCCGCTCGCGGGTCCCTCGGAGAGCAGTCCCAGCACGGCGTGTCGAAGGCTCATATTCCTATGTTGACATATCAGCGCAGGAGGTTCTAGCTTCGACATGTCACTTTAGGAATGTGGAAGGACACCCCACCATGCGCGGTCTGCTCGGCTTCCTGCCCTGGATCGTCTACGCGGTCATCGCCACCGGCGACGAGTGGCGCTGGGGCGCCATCACCGGGCTCGTCATCGCCCTCGGCCTCGTCGTCATCGACCGCAGGGCGGGCAAGGCCTGGGACGAGATGGTGATCGAGAGCAGCGCGGCGCTGTTCTTCGCCTGCCTCACGGCGCTGTCGCTGGTGGCCCCGCACTCGCCGCTCACTCCGTACGGCCCCGCGCTGGTCAACGTCTGGCTGGCGGGCACCGCCTGGGGCTCGCTGGCGATCCGCAGGCCCTTCACGCTCGGCATCGCGCGCACGATGGCGCCGAAGGAGGTCTGGGAGACCCCGCGTTTCTACCGCGTCAACGCGTTGATCACCACGGTCTGGGCGGCGGCCTTCACCGTCGCCGCGGCCTCCCTGACGCTCGTGCTTTCCGTCTCACCTCACGCGACGACGCTCGTCATCGCCATCAAGGTGCTCACATTCGTTCTGCCCGCCGTCTTCACGGCCTGGTACCCCAAGCGCGTGCGGCAGGCGCCGGCTAAGTGACCTCCGCTCGCAGCTCCGCGAGCAGCTCGCCCTGGTCGGCGAGCATGTCGGTGAGAATCCTGCGGGCAGCCCCGAGCAGGTCGGCCAGCTCGGGTGTGGCCAGCGTGTAGACGACGGTGCTGCCCTCGCGAATCGCGCTCACGATCCCCGCTCTGCGCAGGACGGCGAGCTGCTGGGAGAGGCTCGAGGCCTCGATGTCGATCTGGGCCAGCAGATCCCGGACGGGAAGCGGCCCTTCCTGGAGTAGCTCCAACACTCGGATGCGAGCGGGGTGGCCGAGCG
>NZ_JBSGFQ010000111.1:0-42149 GCF_053603495.1 Nonomuraea sp. NPDC004186
GGCGGCGGAGCTGAGCTCCCGGTTCGGCGCCGGCCGGGCCGGCGCCGCCACCCAGGACGAGCTGCCCGGACTGCTCGCCGAGGCGGACGGGCTGGCGCACGCCACACCCACCGGCATGGCCCACCACCCGGGGCTGCCGCTGCCCGCGGCGCTGCTGCGCCCCGGCCTGTGGGTGGCCGACATCGTGTACCGGCCGCTGGAGACGGAGCTGCTCAAGCAGGCCCGCGCGGCGGGCTGCCGGACGCTGGACGGCGGCGGCATGGTCGTCTTCCAGGCCGCGCACGCCTTCCGCCTGTTCACCGGCCGCGAACCCGACACCGAGCGCATGCTCGCCCACCTGACCGACCTGGTGACCGTCTGAGGAGAAGTCATGCGCAAGTCCATCGCCACCGTGTCGGTGAGCGGCACGCTGACCGAGAAGCTGGACGCCATCGCCGCCGCCGGGTTCGACGGCGTGGAGATCTTCGAGAACGACCTGCTGGTCTGCCCGCTGCCGCCCGAGGAGATCCGGGCCCGCGCCGCGGACCTGGGGCTCTCCATCGACCTCTACCAGCCCTTCCGCGACTTCGAGGCCGTGCCCGCCGACCTGCTGGCCCGCAACCTGCGCCGCGCCGAGCACAAGTTCCGGACCATGGAGCGGCTGGGCGCCGACCTGCTGCTGGTCTGCTCCAACGTCTCGCCCGAGGCGATCGGCGACGACGAGCTGGCCGCCTCCCAGCTGCGGCTGCTCGCCGAACGGGCGGCCGAGCACGGGATCCGCATCGCCTACGAGGCGCTGGCCTGGGGCCGGCACGTCAACGAGTACCTGCACGCCTGGCGCCTGGTGCGCATGGCCGACCACCCGAATCTGGGCACCTGCCTGGACAGCTTCCACATCCTGTCGCGCGGCTCCGACCCGATCGGCATCGAGGCGATCCCCGGCGAGAAGATCTTCTTCCTCCAGCTCGCCGACGCGCCGCTGCTGGCCATGGACGTGCTGCAGTGGAGCCGCCACCACCGTTGCTTCCCCGGCCAGGGCAACTTCGACGTGGCGGGGCTGGTGCGGCACGTCCTCGACGCCGGATACACCGGCCCGCTCTCGCTGGAGGTCTTCAACGACCACTTCCGCCAGGCCGGCACCGCCCGCACGGCCCGCGACGGCATGCGCTCGCTCATCGCCCTGGAGGACACCCTGTACGGGGCCGCCCATCCGGCCGTCCCCACCGGGTTCGCCTTCGCGGAGCTGGCCGCCCCTGAAGCGCTCGGCGGAGTGCTGAGCGCGCTCGGCTTCCAACGTACCGGGACGCATCCCACCAAACCCGTCGAGCTGTGGGAGCAGGGCGGCGCGCGGCTGCTGCTGAACGCCGCAGGCGGGGACCCCGCGCTGGTCGCCATCGGGCTGGACAGCCCCGACCCCGGCGCGGCGGTCAAGCACGCCGAGTCGCTGCTGTCGCCGGTCCTGCCGCGCGAGCGCGCGCCCAGGGAGGCGCGCCTGGACGCCGTCGCCGCCCCCGACGGCACCGAGATCTTCTTCTGCGACACGGCCTGGCTCGACGACTTCGCCCCCGCGAGGCCGCTCTCTGGGCCGGTCGCCGGGGAGATCACCCGCATCGACCACGTGGCCCTCACCCAGCCGTTCCACTATTTCGACGAGGCCGAGCTGTTCTACCGCACCGTGCTCGGCCTGCGGCCCCAGGAGAGCCTGGAGCTGCCCGACCCGTACGGGCTGCTGCGCAGCAAGGCGATGTCGGCCGCCGAGGGCGCGGTCCGGATGGTCATCAACCTCACCCAGGTCGGCGCCAGGGACCTGCCGTGGCAGCACGTCGCGCTCGCCTGCGACGACGTCGTGGCCGTCGCCCGCCGCCTGCGGGCCGAGCATCCGGAGCTGCTGCTGCCCATCCCCGCCAACTACTACGACGACCTGGAGGCCCGCCACGACAACGTCGACCCCGAGCTCAGGGAGCTGGGCGTGCTGTACGACCGGGACGCCCACGGCGAGTTCCTGCACCTGTACACCGTCACCGTGGGCCGCGTCTTCTTCGAGCTCGTCCAGCGCACGGGCGGCTACCAGGGGTACGGCGCCGGGAACGCCCCGATCCGGCTCTCCGTGCAGCACGCCGGACCTCACTAAGTTGACCTCCTCCCCCTTGTAAACGAGGGTGGTCCAACCGTCGCCGGTCGGTCTTCCTGCTTCACTGCCGGTCGCCCGCCCGAGAGGACTCTCGTTGAGGTCTTACACCAGCTCCACAGGCGTTTCAGCTCTCCGCCAGCCCGGCGGCGAGCACATTCTTCGCACCGTTGACGTCCCGGTCGTGGACCGCGCCGCAACCGCAGGTCCATTCCCGGACGTTCAACGGCAGCGCCTCTTGCAGGGCCCCGCAGGCCGAGCACAGCTTGGAGGAGGGGAACCAGCGGTCCACCGCCACCAGCGTGCGCCCGTACCAGGCGGCCTTGTACTCCAGCATCATCCGCAGGTCGCGCCAGGCCGCATCCGAGATGGCGCGGGCCAGCGAGCGGTTCTTGACCATGTTGCGAACCGTCAGGTCCTCCACGGCGATCACTTGATTCTCGCGAACAAGCCGTGTGGTGACCTTGTGCAGATGGTCCCGGCGCCGGTCGGCGATCCGGGCGTACACCTTGCCCACGCGCAGCCGGGCCTTGGCCCGGTTGTTCGATCCCTTCTCCTTACGGGCCAGCGATCGCTGAGCCCGGGCCAGCCTGCGCCGGTCGGCACGCTCGTGACGCGGGTTGACGATCTTCTCGCCGGTCGACAGCGTGGCCAGCGCCGTGATGCCCGCGTCCACGCCCACCGACGCCTCGACCGGCGCCAGCGGCGAGATCTTCTCCTCGACCAGGATGGACACGAACCATCGCCCGGCCGCATCCCGGGAGACCGTGACGAGCCGGTCATCCCGCCAGCGGAAGGCCGAGCGGGTGTACTCCGCGCTCGCGCGTGCCTTCTTCCTGCTCTTGAACGTCGGGTACTTGGCCCTGCGCGCGAAGAAGTTCGCGAACCCGGCTTGGAGGTGGCGCAGCGCCTGCTGCAACGGCACCGACGACACCTCACCCAGGAACGCCAGCTCGGGCGTCTTCTTCCACGCCGTCAGCGCCGCGGAGGACTCCACATAGGAGACCCGCCTGCCTTCCAGGATGTAGGCACGGGTCCGCTCTTCCAGAGCCTTGTTGTAGACCAGACGCACACAGCCGAACGTCCGGGCAAGCTCGCCGGCCTGCTCAGGGGTCGGGTAGAAGCGGTACTTGTAGGCCCGCTTCACCAACTGCGCCACACCTCATATTCTGACAGAATGATCAGTTGACTGCTGCTCGGTTGCAGTAGATGACGGCGGTCCGCCCGGCGGCGAATCGCCTGCTCCTGCCCTGCTCCGCAGGAGTCCGATTCATTCCCCGCCTGAAGGCGGGGGTCTCCTCGGAGGTACCAGATGACCACGCAACCCGTCGCCTCCGAACGCCAGCGGGACGCCGAGCGCACCAAGGCGGAGATCCTCAAGGTCGCCCAGCAGGAGTTCGCCCGGCACGGGTACGCGGGCGCGCGCGTGGACGAGATCGCCGAGCGCATGCGCACGACCAAGCGCATGATCTACTACTACTTCGGCAGCAAGGAGCGCCTCTACATCGCGGTCCTGGAGAAGGCCTACACCGAGGTCCGGGCGATGGAGCGGACGATCGACGTCGAGCACCTGGCCCCGGTGGAGGCGATCCGCACCCTGGCGGAGCTGACCTTCGACCACCACGACCTGCACCGCGACTTCATCAAGCTCGTCGCCATCGAGAACGTCCACCAGGCCGAGCACATCCGCAAGTCCGAGGTGCTGGCCAACCTCGGCACGCCCGTGCTCGACGTCATCTCGCGCATCCTGGACGCGGGGCAGGCCTCGGGCGAGTTCGTGACCGACGCCGACGCGATCGACGTGCACATGATGATCAGCTCGTTCTGCTTCTTCCGGGTGGCCAACCAGCACACGTTCGGCGCGCTGTTCGGGCGCGACATGACGGCGCCGGAGCACCGCGACCGGCTGCGCCGGATGGTGGGCGAGATGGTCGTCGCCTACCTCCGCGGCCCTGCCTGATCACTGGGCCTGATCACTGGGCCTGATCACTGGGCCTGATCACTGGGCCTGATTACAGGGCCTGTCAGGTAACCGATTGGCAACACCCTTGTAATGTACGAACCGGTGAGTTAGTTTCCTGCCACTGCGCTATGCCATTCCCCCCGTGAGGAGCATAATCGTGACGGTGCAGGGCAAACCTCGCAAAGCGGCTATAGCTGCATGGATCGGTAGTGCCTTGGAGTACTACGATTTCTTCATCTACGGCACCGCGGCCGCGCTCGTCTTCAGCAAGATCTTCTTTCCGTCCAGCTCGCCCGCCACGGGTACGCTCCTGGCCCTGGCCACCTTCGGCGTCGGCTATCTGGCCAGGCCGGTCGGCGCGTTCGTGCTCGGGCACGTGGGCGACAAGTTCGGCCGCAAGAAGGTCCTGGTCACCACGCTGGTCATGATGGGCGCCTCGACGTTCCTGGTGGGCTGCCTGCCCACCTACGACCAGGTCGGCGTGCTCGCCCCGGTCCTGCTCGTGGTCCTGCGCCTGCTGCAGGGCTTCTCCGTCTCCGGCGAGCAGGCCGGCGCCAACTCGATGACGCTCGAACACGCCCCCGACAACCGCCGGGCCTACTACACCAGCTTCACGCTCAACGGCACCCAGGCCGGGCAGATCATCGCCACCGCGATCTTCCTGCCGATCGCCGCGCTGCCCGAGGACCAGCTGCTGAGCTGGGGCTGGCGGGTGCCGTTCTGGCTGAGCATCGGGGTGGCCGCCGTCGGGCTGGTCATCCGCCGCACGCTGGAGGAGACGCCCGCCTTCGAGCAGGAGGTCGCCACCAACAACGTGGCCAGGATGCCGCTGGCCGTGCTCTTCCGCGAGCAGCGGGGGGACGTGCTGCGCGTGGTCGTGGCCGCGGTCATCGCCTCGGTGAGCACGATCTTCACCGTCCACGCGCTGTCGTACGCCGTCAACACCATGCACCTGGAACGCGGCCCCATGCTGTGGGTCGGCGTGCTGGCCAACGTCGCCGCGGTGATCACGATCCCGCTGTGGGGACGGCTGTCGGACCGGATCGGCCGCAAGCCGGTCTTCATCGGCGGCTCGCTGGGCTGCGCGGCGCTGATGTTCGCCTACCTGTGGTCGATCTCCATCGGCAGCTACCCCCTGATCTTCGTCGTGGGCATCCTGATGTTCGGCATCGTGCACAGCGCCACCAGCGGCGTCTGGCCGTCGTTCTACGGTGAGATGTTCACCACCCGGGTCCGCCTGTCGGGCATGGCGATCGGCACCCAGATCGGCTTCGCGATCGCCGGCTTCGCGCCGACCGTGGCCACGGCGCTGGCGGGCACCGGCCAGGGCAGCTGGCTGGGCGTGTCGGTCATCACCGCCGTCGTGTGCCTGGTCAACGTGGCCGCCGTGGCCACCGCCCGGGAGACCTACCGCGTCCCCACCGAGCAGCTCGGGCTCAAGGAACCGGTGCGGGTGTGACCGGTTTCCGCGTGTACGCCCTGCGCTACGCCGAGCGCGACGCCCGGCGTGGCGAGCACTTCCACGGCTACGACACCCGGGGAGCCGAGCCGCACCCCACCGCGTACTACGTCTGGCTGGCCGTCAACGACGAGCACACGGTCGTCATCGACACCGGCATCGGCCGGGCGCGCGCCGAACGGGCCGCGGGGCTGCGCTACCTGGCCTCGCCGGTGGAGGCGCTGGCCCGGCTGGGCGTGGCGGCGGACGCCGTCGATCACGTGGTGCTGACCCACCTGCACTACGACCACACCGGCACCGCCGCCGAGTTCACCTCCGCCCGCTACGTCCTGCAGCAAGCCGAACTGGACTACTGGACGGGACCCTGGGCCGAGCGCGTCACGGGGGAGCGCTGGCTGCTGAACGACGACGACCTCGCCCACCTCCAGGCCGCCCGCCGGGACGGCCGCGTGTCCCTGCTCGACGGCGACGCGACCGTGGTGCCCGGGCTGAGCGCGCACCTGGTCGGCGGCCACACGGCGGGCATGCAGGTGGTGCGCGTGCGCACCGCCCGCGGGCACGTCGTGCTGGCCTCCGACGCGAGCCACTTCTACGAGAACATCGAGGGCGACCGGCCGTTCCCGATCCTGCACAGCATGACCGGCATGTACGGCGCCTTCGACCGGATCAACGAGCTGGCCGACGGGCCCCACCTGGTGGTCGCCGGCCACGACCCGGAGGTGCTCAAGCGCTTCCCCCTGCTGGAGCCGGACATCGCGGAGATCGCCGGCTGACCCGCCCCCCGGCCGCAGGGTGCCGCCGGGGGGTCACAGGCCGAGGTATATGCGCCGGACCTGGGGGTCGTCGCGGAGCTCGGCCGAGGTGCCGGTGGCGGCGATCTCGCCGTTCTCCATCACCAGGCAGGTCGTGGTGACGTCGAAGGTGAGCTTGGCGTTCTGCTCGACGAGCAGGATGGCCAGGCCGTCGGCGTTGAGCCGCTTGAGCACGGCGGCGATCTCGGCGACGAGGATCGGCGACAGCCCCATCGAGGGCTCGTCCAGCAGCATCACCTTGGGGCGGCACATCAGCGCCCGTCCGACGGCCAGCATCTGCTGCTGGCCCCCGGACAGGGCCCCCGCCAGGCGGTGGCGCATCTCGCGCAGCACCGGGAAGACCTCGTACACCTCGTCGATGGGCGTGCGCTTCCAACTCTGCGTGTAGGCCCCGAGCAGGAGGTTCTTCTCGACGCTCAGGCCGGGGAAGACGTGCCGGCCCTCGGGGACGTAGCCGATGCCGTGCCGCACCAGGGTGTGCGCGGGCGTGCGCAGCAGGTCGTGCCCGCCGAAGCGGATCGCGCCGGCCTGCCGGGGCGCCAGGCCCATGACGGCCTTGAGCGTGGAGGTCTTGCCCGCGCCGTTGGCGCCGATGATCCCCAGCGACTGGCCGGGTTCGACGGTGAAGGAGACGTCGTGGGCGGCCCGTACGCCGCCGTAGTGGACGGAGAGGTTCTCGACGGTGAGCGTGCTCAACGGGTGGCCTCCTCGGCGGTGGGGGCGGTCATCGAGTCGCCGAGGTAGGCGGCCACGACGTCGGGGTGCACGGCCACCTCGGCCGGCGGGCCGTCCGCGATGACGCGGCCGCCCGACAGCACGGTGACCTGCTCGCACAGCGACATGACCAGGCCCATGTTGTGCTCGATGATCACGACGGTCACGCCGGAGTCCCTGATGGAGCGGACGATCTCGCCGAGCCGGCGCACCTCCTCACCATTCATCCCGGCGGCGGGCTCGTCCAGCAGGAGCAGGCCGGGCCGCATGGCCATGGCGCGGGCCAGCTCGATGCGCCGCTGGATCCCGTATGGCAGCGAGCGCGGCTCGGCGTCGGCGACCTCGCCCAGCCCGAACCGCTCGATGAGGTCCCCGGCCCGCGCGCGCAGCTCCCGCTCGTAGCCCAGCACCTTCCAGGGCAGGCTCGGGTAGCGCCAGATCCACGTGGTGGGAGTGCGGTCCAGGCCGACGAGCAGGTTCTCGCGCACGCTGAGGTCCTCGAACAGGCGCAGGTTCTGGAAGGTCCTGGCCACGCCGCGGTGCGACAGCCGGTACGGCGCCGCCCCCGTCACGTCGCGCCCGCGCAGCCGCACCGACCCCTGGGTGGGCGTGTAGAAGCCGCTGATGACGTTGAACAGCGTGGTCTTGCCCGAGCCGTTGGGCCCCACGATGCCGCGGATCTGCCCGGCGGGCACGGTGAGCGACACCCCGTCGAGCGCGACCAGCCCCTTGAACCGCTTGGTCACGTCCCGGACCTCCAGCACGTCGCCGTCCGGAGGGGCGGGCGCGGCGGCCTCGTACGGCCGGAAGGGGCCGAGCTGGGCACGCGAGCCGTCGCGGCGGCGCCGCAGGAGCTGGCGGGGCAGCCCGGCCAGGCCCTTGGGCGCGAACACCACCACGAGCACGACCACGAGGCCGTAACCGAGCTGGGCGTAGGCGGAGGCGTCCAGCAGCGCCTCCCTGACCAGGGAGAGCGCGACGGCGCCGACGACGCAGCCCAGGACGCTGCTCCGGCCGCCGATGATCACCATGGCGAGCAGGAGGAACATGTTGGCGATGTTGAACGACTCGGGAGCGACGAAACGGATGAGCCCGGCGTACAGGACGCCCGCGACGCCGCCGTACAGGCCGGACAGCACGAAGGCGGTCATGCGCAGCAGCGGGATCTCCGCGCCCAGCGCGCCCGCCGCGAGGTCGTCGTCGCGCATGGCGCGGAGTCTGCGGCCCAGCGGGGAGTGGGCGACCAGCAGGGCGAAGGCCAGGACGAGCGCGAAGACGATCAGCTCGACGTAGTAGAAGAGGTAGCCGCTGGACAGGTCGAGGCCGAACATCGGCGGCACCGGCACATCGCTGATGCCCTCGGCGCGGCCCGCGACGGTGGCGTTGGTGATCCAGTTGGTGAAGGCCAGGGCCAGGCCGAGCGTCACGATGCCCAGGTAGTGCGACTGCATGCGCAGCGCGGGCACCCCCACGAGCGCGCCGAAGACCACGGCGGCCACCACCGCCAGGACCGCGGCGGTCCAGAAGCCGAAGCCGGCCTGCGTGGTGAGGATGGCCACGGTGTAGGCGCCGACGCCGAAGAAGGCGACCTGGGCCAGGTTGATCTGCCCGGCCACGCCCATGGTCAGGCCGAGGCCGACGGCCAGGATCGCGAAGATGATCGCCACGTCGGCGACGTGCATCGAGTAGCCGCCCAGGCCGTAGGGGAGCAGCCACGCGGCCACGGCGACGGGGACGAGCCAGGCCAGACGTCTCATGCGCGGTTCACCGTGGCCTCTCCGAAGATGCCGGTCGGGCGGATCATGACCACGGCGGCGAACACCAGGAACGTCACCAGCTCCGAGTACTCCTGGAAGTTGCCCGCGGCGAACGCGTCGAGCAGCCCGAAGGCCAGCCCGCCGACGATCGCCCCCGGCATGCTGCCGAAGCCGCCCAGCATGGCGGCCGCGAAGCCCTTGATGCCCAGGGTGCCGCCCATGGTCGGGTTGACGTACAGCATGGGCCCGACCAGGCTGCCCGCCAGCGCCGCCAGGCCCGCGCCGATGGCGAAGGCCATGGCGTTGCTGCGCCCGACGTGGATGCCGACCGCGGTGGCGGCCTGGTGGTCCATGGCGACCGCCTGCATGGCCGCGCCGCGCTTGGTGCGCTGCAGGAACAGCGCCAGCAGCCCGGTCGCCGCCGCCGCGACCGCGATCACGAGCACGTTGTACGTGGGGATGCGGACGCCGGCCAGGTCGATCGGCTCGGTGGCGACGGGGGAGGGCACCGCGTGGCCGGTGGCCCCCCAGACGAGGACCGCCCCCGCCTCCAGGACGGCGCCGAAGCCGATCGTGCCGATCAGCATCAGCGTGAAGTCCTTGTTCTCCAGGGGGCGCAGGAAGCGCTCGATCACCAGGCCGATGAGGCCGGTGACCGCGATGGCCACGACGATCGCGACGGCGAAGGGGAGCCGGCTGGCCAGGTAGAACGTGGAGGCGGCGTACGCGCCGATCATGACGACGCTGCCGTGGGCGAAGTTGACCAGCCCCATGGTGCGGTAGACGATCGAGAACCCCATCGCCACCAGCGCGTACACCGCTCCGAACGTGACCCCGCCGATCAGGGTCTGGAGGAATACCTGCACGTCAGCTCGCGGCCTCGGGCACGACCTTGCCGTCCTTGACCAGGCCGATCTTGGTGGTGTGGATGCCGACGCCGTTGGCGTCGTAGTCGTAGTCGCCCAGCAACCCGGCGCGCTTGACGCCGCGGATGGCGTCGGCCAGCTTCTGCCCGCCTTCGCCCTTGGTCTGCTTGAGCGCCTCGATGAGGATCGACGCGCCGTCGTACGCCTTGGCGACGTGCATGCGGGCCTCCTCGTTGTAGGCGGCCTTGTACTTGGCGGCGAACGCCTTGATGGCGTCGCTGGCGTCGTTGCTCAGGTAGGGCGAGCTGACGATCGAGCCCTCGGCGTTCTTCAGCCCGGCCGTGGTGGCGTACACGTCGGTGCCCATCGGGGCGCCGCCGGCGAAGACGGCCTTGAGCCCCAGCTCGCGGGCCTGCTTGGCGATCAGCCCCGACTGGACCTCCTCGGCGCCGATGAACAGCACCTCCGGGTCCTTCTCGCGGATCTTGGCGAGGTTGGCGTTGAAGTCCTTCTGGTCGGGGGTGACGACCTCGTCGGCCAGCGGGGTGACGCTCCTGGTCTTGAGGGCGTTGAGGAAGGCGTCGTGCTCGCCGCTGCCGTAGGCGCCGTTGTTGCTGATCAGCGCGATCTTCTTCTGCCCCTTCTCGTCGACCAGGTACTTGGCGAGCGTCTCGTCGAAGGTGACGCTGGTCGGCGCGTTGAGAAAGAGGAACGGGCTCTTCAGCTCGGCGAGCTTGGGCGACTGGCCCGAGGTGATGTTCGGGATCTTGGCGTCTTTGAGGATGGGCGCCATGGCCAGGGTGACCGCGCTCTCGGCGGTGCCGAGCATGGCGACGTAGCCCTCGCCGGCGATCTTCCTGGCCAGGTTGGTGCCCACGGTCGGGTCGCCCTGGCTGTCGAACAGGTCGAGCTGGATCTGCCGCCCGTCGACGCCGCCGGCCTTGTTGGCCTCGTCGATGGCCAGCTTCACGCCTTTGTGCTCCCACTGGCCGAGCGAGCTGAGCTGCCCGCTCTGGGCGTCGACGTTCGCGATCTTGATGGGTCCGGTGGCGCCGGCGCCTGACTGGTTCGACTGTCCGGGCGGGGCACAGGCGGCGAGCAGGATGAACGCGGCCGCGACGATCGGAAATCTCACGATTCACCTCTGGGGGTAGGTGAGAGAGTTAATTCACGGACTAGTACGTTCGTTATAGCGCCGCACGGAAGCGGAGGAAATATCGAACGCGCAACGGTTTCAGTCGGAGAACATCCCCTGATAGATGTCCTTGATGTTCCAGTGGCCGGGTGTCGGCACCGGTTCGTTCACCATCGGGACGTCGATGACCGCGGGACGCCGGTTCGCGACGGCCGCGCGCAGGGCCGCGCCAAGCTCGGCGGGCGTGGTGACGGTGTGGCCGTCGGCGCCGCACGCGACGGCGAGCGCGGCGAAGTCCGGGCTGTAGGGCCGCCCGGCCGGGTCGGTGAAGTCGCAGCCGTGGCTGCGGCCGAAGTGGGCCGCCTGCAGGTCCGAGATGGTCCCGTGCGACCTGTTGTTCATCACCACGAAGATCACGGGGGCGCCCTGCTCGACCGCGAGCGGCACGGCGGGCAGCTGCGCGCTCATGCCGCCGTCGCCGATGAGCGCGACCACCGTCCGCTCCGGCCGGGCCAGCTGCACGCCCACGGCCGCGGCCGGGCCGAACCCCATGGTGGAGGCGCCGCCGGGGGTGATGAACCGCCCCTGCGGCGGCAGCTCGTAGCACTGGGCGACGCCGTTCTTGTTCCAGCCCACGTCGGTGACCAGCACGGCGTCGGCGGGGATCGCCTCGCGCAGGTCCGCCAGGATGCGCTCGGGCCGCAGCGGGAAGTCCTCGCTCCGGCCGCGCTCCCTGCTCGCGGTGAACAGCCCGGACCTGGCCTCGCGGATCTGCTCCCTCAGCTCCGGCCTGTCGGCCGGGGGATGGGCCTTGGCGGCCTCGGCCAGCGCCCTGACCGCGAGCCCCACGTCGGCGACCGCGCCGATCGCCACCGGGTAGTTGCGGCCGAGCTCGGCCGGGTCGATGTCGATCTGGATCAGCGTGCTGCCGGCGGAGAAGTCCCAGGTGAAGCGGGGGTCCCAGGAGCTGGCGTCGGTCTCGGCGAAGCGGGTGGCCAGGGCGAGCACGACGTCGGCCTCCCTGGCGTACGCGTTCGTCAGCTCCAGCCCCCAGAATCCGGGCATGCCCAGCACGAGCGGGTGGGCGTCGGGCACGGTGCCCTTGGCCATGAGCGAGTGCGCGATGGGGAGGTCCAGATGCTCGGCCAGCGCGATCAGCGCGTCGGCATCCTCACGCAGGCCGCCGCCGACGTAGACGAGCGGTCGCTCGGCCGCCGCCAGGGTCGCGGCGATCAGCTCGGCGCCGGCCTCGGGCAGGTCGGGCGGCGCCGCGTGGCTGATCGGCGGGTACGGCGCCGCGGGCCGGGAGAAGACGTCCATCGGCACGTTGACGAGCGTGGCGCCCGGCCGTCCCGACAACGCCGTCCAGAAGGCCCGCTCCACGGCCCGGCCCAGGTCCTGGGCGCGGTGCACGTTCCAGGCCCGCTTGACGAAGGGGCGGAAGACCGACGCCTGGTCGCCGTCGGCGTGCAGGTTGATCTCCTGGTGCGGGTGGCGGCCCCGGTAGTAGGAGGGGATGTCGCCGGAGATCACGATGAGGGGCACGGAGTCGAGCGCGGCGGTCATGACGCCGGTGGCGGCGTTGGTCAGGCCGGGCCCCACGTGCACGAGCAGCACGCCGGGCTTGCCGCCGGCGCGGGCGTAGCCGTCGGCGGCGTGCGCGGCGGCCTGCTCGTGGCGGGCGATGACGAAGCGGATGGGACTGTCGGCCAGCGCGTCGAGCACCGCGATGTTGGTGTGCCCGCAGGTGCCGAAGACGTACTCGACGCCCAGCTCCTCCAGTTGCGCGACGAGCGCGTGGGCGGCGGTGGTCATTGATCTCCCCAGATCGTCAGCCCCTTGAGCATGAGGGTCTTGGTCACGGTGAAGTCCTCGATCATCCAGCGGGGCGACTCGCGGCCGATGCCGGAGTCCTTCACGCCGCCGAACGGGACGTGGTCGAGGCGGAAGTTGGAGGAGCCGTTGACGATCAGGCCGCCGACCTCCAGCTCCCGCCAGGCGGTGAGGATGCGGCGCACGTCGTGGGTGAAGATCCCGGCCTGAAGGCCGTACGAGCTGCGGTTGCACTCCTCGATCACCTCGTCGAAGCCGTCGTACGGGAGCACGGCCACCAGCGCGCCGAACACCTCCTCCCTGACCACCCGCGCGTCGCGGGGCGGCGCGACCACGACGGTGGGCGCCATCACCGCCCCGTCGCGGCTGCCGCCCGCGGTGATGCGGGCGCCCGCCCCGGCGGCTTCGGCGCTCCAGCGGACCACGCGCTCGGCCGCGGCGTCGTCCACCATCGAGCCCACGTCCGTCGCCGGGTCGAGGGGGTCGCCCACGGCCAGGGCCTTCACCTCGCCGGTCAGGGAGTCGGCGAAGTCCTCGAAGCGGGAGCGCTGGACGTAGACGCGCTGCACCGAGATGCAGCTCTGGCCGGAGTTGCTGTAGCCGGTGCGGGCGCAGACCCGGGCCGCCTCGGCGACGTCGGCGTCCTCGCACACGATGGTCGCGGCGTTGCCGCCGAGTTCGAGCAGCACCCGCTTCGGCCCGGCGGCGTGGGCGACGGCGTGCCCGGCCGCGACGCCGCCGGTGAAGCTCACCACGGCGATCTCCGGCGCCGCGCACAGCCGCGCGCCCACCTCGCCGCCGCCGTGCAGGACCTGTACGGCCTCGACCGGCATGCCGGCGTCGAGCAGCAGCTCGACCAGCGCCGTGGAGACGGCCGGGGCCTGCGGCGGCGGCTTGACGATGGTGGTGTTGCCGGCAGCGAAGGAGGCGGCGAGCTTGTGGGCCAGCAGGTTCGCGGGCGCGTTGAACGGCGTGATCGCCAGCACCGGGCCCGCCGGGGCGCGCTGGGTGAGGGCGGTGTTGCCGACCCCGCGCGCCCAGCCCGCCACCGGCAGCACCTCGCCGCCGATCCGCCTGGCCTCGGCCGCCGCGACGGACAGCGTGTCGGCCACCCGCAGCACCTCGCCGCGCCCGTCCTTGAGCGGTTTGCCCAGTTCGAGCGCCAGGAGGCGAGCGAACTCCTCGCCGCGCTCGCTGATCGCGGCGGCGGCGCGCTCCAGGATGTCCGCGCGGGTGGCCGGGGCCAGCCGCGCGATCGTCCTGGCCGACCGCTGGGCGTAGCCGAGAGCTGTGGTGACGTCGTCGGCCTGCGCCGTTCTGGCCCGGCTGACGACCTGGCGGACGTAGGGGCCGACGCGCTCGGCCCGCGGTCCTTCGGTGAGCCACTGGCCGGCGACCAGGCAGCCGGTGTCGTGGATTGCGTTCATGGCGGCTCCATGGATCCGCTAAGCGGTTCTCATGAACCGCACTGTGGATGGCCTCACGGTATGAGGACGGTACGGGTTCTGGCAAGACCCTGATCCACATAGCGGATCATATGGACCATCAAGCGGACCGGATGTTAGCCTGCGGACCGCATGAGAAGGTGGGCAGCAGGTTCACCTTCTACCCACAAGTGAGGACCCGTGCCTTCGAACCTTCCCGCAGAGTCCGGTGAGAGCGGCGGCGTGCGCAGCGTCCAGCGGGCGTTCGACATCCTGTCGCTGCTCACCGAGGAGCGGCGGACGCTGACCATCCGCGAGGTCGTCGAGGAGACGGGGCTGGCCAAGACGACGGCGCTGCGGCTGCTGCAGACCCTGGAGCACATGGGGCTGCTGTGGAGCACGCCGAAGGGCTACGCGGCCGGCCCCGCCCTGTGGCGGTGGGCGCACCTGGCCCGCACGGTGTGGGAGCTGCCGCCGGAGACCGTCCAGCTCATGCGCGAGCTCGGCGCGCGGCAGCGGGAGACCGTCAACCTGTACGTGCTGCGCGACGTCCACCGCGTCTGCATCGCCCAGCAGGAGAGCCCGCAGCCGCTGCGCCACGTCGTACGGGTCGGCGACGAGCTGCCGCTGTGGGCGGGGGCCTCCTCGAAGATCCTGCTCAAGGACGCCCCCGAGCGGCTGCTGTCCCGGGTCGCCCGCTCCTCCCCGTACGGCGAGTCCCACACGGCCACCCTGCGGGAGTGGATCGACCAGGCGGCGCGCGACGGCTACGCGGTCAGCCACGGCGAGCGCGAGCCCGGCCTGTCGGCGGTCGCCGTGCCCGTGACGAGCGGCTCGGGGGCGACCGTGGCGGCGCTGACGCTCAGCGGCCCGACGGTGCGCTTCGGCGACGACCGCGTCGCGGAGTTCGCCGCGGACCTGCGGGAGGTGGCCAAGCGCATGTCCGAACGCGGCTTCGACCACCCCCTCGCCTGAGCGCCGTCAGTAGACGACGATCTTGCCGGTGTTCTGCGGGAAGATCGCGTCGTTGTAGAAGTACTCGCCCGCCGTGTCGAACGTGTGGGTGAAGGACTGGCCGGGCATCAGCACGCCGCTGTCGAACTCGTACTCGAAGAACGACACGGCGGCGTGCGCGGACTTGTTGTCGGCCGGGTTGGCGAAGGTGACCGTCGTGCCCTTCGGCACCCGCAGGTGCTGGGGTGACATGGCGTTCTGGGCGACGGTGTTCTCGGTCGCGCCGGGCCGCTGGTTCGCGGCGTCCCAGATCCGGCCGAGCGTGACGGTGGTGCCGGCGACGGCCGCCGCCCTGATGTCGTTGCGTTTCCTGGGCGGCGTGGGCGTGACCGCCGGGGCCACCTTGCCGCCCAGCTTGAACGCCCAAAGGTGGTCCCCGCGGGGGATGTCCGGATAAGGCAGCCCGTTGCCGCCGGCCAGGACCGCGAGGTACTGCTCGCCGTCGATCTCGTAGCTGATCGGGCTGGTGTGCACGCCGGCGCCGCACTGGAAGCTCCACAGGATCCGGCCGTCGGTGTCGTCCATGGCGTGCAGCAGCCCGTCCGGCCCGCCCTGGAACATCACCCGGCCGCCGGTGGTCAGGATGCCGTTGCCGTGCGCCAGGGACCACTCGCGCTCGAGGGTCCACACCGGCTCGTTGGTGCGCGGGTCCACGGCCGCGATGCCGCCCGCGAAGTACTCGCCCAGCGGGCGCGAGGTGTTGACCCGGCCGTCGTGGGTGTTGGAGAAGCCGGAGTTGATCAGCCCGTACCCGACGTAGATCCAGCCCGTGTGCGGGTTGTACGACAGGTGCGCCCAGTCCGCGCCGCCGCCCGCGCCCGGGAAGATGATCGTGGCCCGGTCCCAGTGCGGCGTGTAGAGGCCGCCCCAGGCGTAGAACGGCACCGGCCTGGTCGCCTTGCCGAACTCGGGCGCCTGCGTGATGAACGGCTCGCCGCCGGGGAAGGGCTGCGTCGGCGCGGTCTTCTGCCGGGGGTCCTGCGGCACGGGGCGTTCCTCCACGCCGTGCAGCGGCTCGCCGCTCTCCCGGTCGAGGATGTAGAACATGCCGGCCTTGCTGCCGTAGACGACGGCCCTGCGCAGTCTGCCCTTGACCTTGATGTCCACGAGCACGGGCGCCATGACGTTGTCCAGGTCCCAGATGTCGTGGTGCACCGACTGGAAGTGCCACCTGCGCTTGCCGGTCTTGGCCTCGATGGCCACGATCGAGTTGGCGAACAGGTTGTCGCCGCCCCGGCCGGAGCCGTCCAGGCGCGGGTAGGAGCCGCCGAACGTCCAGTAGACCAGGCCCAGCTCCGGGTCGACGGCCGGGTGGATCCACGGCACCGCGCCGCCGGTCTTCCAGGACTCGCCCTCCCAGGTGTCGTTGCCGAACTGGCCCTCGCCGGGGCACGCCCAGAAGGTCCAGGCGACCTCGCCGGTGGCGGCCGTGAGCGCGTACGCCCGGCCGCGCGCGCCGCCGGTGCTGCCCTGCATGCCGACGTAGATCAGGCCGTCGTGGTAGACGACGGCGCCGGCCAGGGTGCCGGTCAGGCCGCCGCACTGGCCGTTCTGCGGGTCGCAGCCGCCGGTGTCGCCGCCGCCCTCGTCGTCGGTGATGAGCGGGCGCTGCCAGACGACTTGGCCGGTGTCCTTCTTCAAGGCATAGACGATGTTGGCGCCCGAGGTGGAGAAGACCAGGCCCTCGCCGAGGGCGACCCCGCGCATGTTGGTCTGCCTGGTGCCGAGGCTGGTCTTCCACTTGATCGCGCCGGTCCGGCCGTCCACGGCGAAGACGTTCTGCTGCGTGGTCTGCACGTACAGGACGCCGTTCTCGACGACGCAGGTGCTCTGCTGGTGCGCGGCGGTGCTGCCGCCCTCGAGGTTGACGTGCCAGGCGCCGCCCAGGCGGCTCAGGTTCCTGGCGGTGATCTGCTTGAGCGGGGAGTGGTTGTGGTTGCCCAGGTTGCCGCAGACCTTGGGGAAGTCCTTGCCGGCGACGCCGAGGGAGGCGGGCTGGCGTTCCGTGGCGGCCGTGGCGGGTTCCGCGACCGTGGCGGCGGTGGTCAGCGTCGCGGCCGCGCCGATGAGGAAGTTACGTCGTTCCACTGGTACCACACACCTTCAGCGGTCCGCTACATGGACCTATTGATCCATATGACGGACGCACCATAAGCCTCGGCCGAACGTGAAGGCAAGAGCTTGTTCTCGTGCCGGGCCGTGGTTACGCTCGAACCTCTTAGTGGACCATCCGATCCATCTAGTGGATCGAGGCGCGAGGTGCCCATGCGTACCAGACTGTCGATCGCCGCCCTCACCGGCGCGGCGGCACTCCTGCTCACCGCCACCGCTCCCGGCTCCGCCGCCTCGCGCGAGGGGGCACAGAACCTCGGCGACCCCGACTACGGCGTTTGTCGCGGCACCGACCCGCGCTGCTACCACGACTGGGGCAACTTCGACCCCGCCAAGGGCTACCGGCTGCTCGTCTACAGCCGCACCGCCGGTCCCCGCCACGCCCACCTCGGCACCCCGCTCGGCCCCGGGCTCAACCCGCCGCTCAACGACGACAACGTCGCGATCAAGGCCGTGCTCAAGCTGGGCCAGGACAACGGCTTCGCCGTCGACTACACCGAGGACGTCGCTCAGCTGTCCTCGGCGGGGCGGCTGCTGCCGTACAACGCGGTGATGTTCCTCAGCACCACCCGGGACACCCTCGACGACGCCGCGCAGACCGCGCTGCGGCAGTACATCCGGGCCGGGGGCGGGTTCGTCGGCGTGCACAACGCCTTCGGCACCGAGTACAACTGGCCCTGGTACGAAGGGCTGCTCGGCAACGCCAACTTCTACGACCACGCCGCCAACCAGCCGGGCACCGTCGTCACCGCCGACCGGCGCGACGCCTCCACCCAGGGGCTGCCCCAGCGCTGGGCCTTCACCGACGAGTGGTACAACCTCGTCCCGTTCCCCACGCGCGTCCGCGTCCTGGCCAAGGTGGACGAGAGCACGCTGGCCCGCGGCGTGCGCGGCAACCTCGGACACCCCGGCCACGGCGGCGACCACCCGGTCAGCTGGTGCCAGTACTACGACGGCGGCAGGGCCTGGCTCACCACCCTCGGCCACGACGTCAAGGCGTGGACCGACGAGCCGCTCGACGGCGACCAGTACTTCGTCCGGCACCTGCTCGGCGGCGTGAAGTCCGTCATGGGCATGGCGCCCTTCTGCCGCTGAGCAGGTGCCGGCGGGTCACCAGGTGACGGGAAGCTCGTAGACGCCGTAGACCTGGCCGTCGTGCTTGAAGGGGATCTGGTCCAGGTCCGCCGCCAGGCGCAGGGACGGGATGCGCCGGTAGAGCGTGCTGTAGGCGACCTGCAGCTCCATCCGCGCCAGCGGCTGGCCCAGGCACTGGTGGACGCCGAAGCCGAAGGCCACGTGGCGGCGGGCGTCGCGGCGGATGTCCAGCTCGTCGGGCTCGGGGAAGATCGCGGGGTCGCGGTTGGCGATGTCGTTGGCCATGATCATCCCCTCGCCCGCGCGGATGACCTGGCCGCCGATCTCGATGTCCGCCAGCGCGACCCGGCGGCGCCCGCTGTGGGTGATGTTGAGGTAGCGCAGCAGCTCCTCCACCGCGCTGGCGACCAGCCGCGGGTCGTCGTTGTGGCGCAGGAGGGCGAGCTGGCCCGGGTGCCGCAGGAGGGCGAGCATGCCCAGGGCGATCATGTTGGCGGTGGTCTCGTGCCCGGCGATCAGCAGCAGCACGCCCATCTGGGCGGCCTCCTGCCGGGTCATCTCGCCGGCCTTGACCCGCTCGGCCAGCTTCGACAGCAGGTCGTCCGCTGGGTCGGCGAGCTTCTCGCCCATCAGGGAGTCCAGGTACTCGAACAGCCTCGCGCCGGCGGCGGCCCGCTCCTCGGGCGGCGTGCTGCGCCTGATGACGGTCTTGCTGTTCTCCTGGAAGAAGTCGTGGTCGGCGTACGGGACGCCGAGCAGCGCGCAGATCACCAGCGAGGGCACCGGCAGCGCGAACGCCTCCACCAGGTCCACCGGATTCGGGCCGGCCAGCAGGTCGTCGATCAGGTCGTCCACGATCTTCTGCACGGCCGGGCGCAGGGACTCCGTCCGCCTGACGGTGAACTGGGCCTGCACCATCCGCCGCAGCCGGGAGTGCTCGGGGTCGTCCATCATGATGAAGCTGATCGTGCCGCCGGCGCCGATGCGGGGCGCCTGGATCGGGTAGCCGGGGCGGGTGACGTCGGCGCTGACCCTGGGGTCGGCCAGCAGCGCCCGCTGCTCGGCGTACGTGGTCACCAGCCACGGGGTGCTGCCGTCCCACAACCTGACCTTGGCCAGCGGCCCCTCCTTCTGCAGGTCGCGCAGGGGCGGCGGCGGGTCGAACGGGCAGCCCGCCGCTCTGGCCATGGGAAACTCGTGGATCTCGGTCATCGCCGGCTTCCTTTGCGTGAGGTGGTCCGGCCGCCGGGCCCCATGATGGGTGCTGTGACAGGTGCTGTCCACAGCCCGACGGTCGCGTCGATCAGCCCGGTCGCCGTGTCGTGCCAGTCGGCACGGGGCGTGGGCGTGTCCTCGGCCAGCGCGCGTTCGCGCTCGGCGCACACGTGCGCCATGAGGTGGCTCGTCATGTCCCTGCGCTCGGCCCGTACGTCGGGCGGCAGCTCGGGCAGGCACCGCTTCAGCTCGCCGAGGATCTCGACGAGCGTGGGGGAGCTCAGCGCGTCGTCGATCATGATGTCGCGCAGGACGGGGTCGGTCATCACCTGCGCGCCGAACCGGGCGAACCACGTGGGGTTGCCCATCTCGGCCAGATACTCGGTGACCGGGCGCACCAGGCACGCCACCCAGTCGCGTACCTCGCCGGACCCGGCCGTCTCGGCCAGCATGCGGCGGCGGACGCGCTCGATCCGCTCGATGTGCTTGCGCACGATCGCGCGTACCAGGTCGGTCTTCGTGCCGAAGTGGTAGCCGACGGCGGCGTTGTTGCCCTGCCCGGCGGCCTCGCTGACCTGCCGGTTGGAGACGGCGAACACCCCGTGCTCGGCGAACAGCCGCTCGGCCGCCGTCAGGATCTGCTCGCGGGTCGCGCAGGCCCGCTCGGCCCGCACCGTCATGGTCGCCACCGAGCCGGACCGTACGGCCCCCGCGGCTCGAAGACGCGGCTCTCACCGCATCCTTGACCCACCATGACCTCCCCGAGTGGACCCCTTCCCGCCAGCCAACCAGGTGGGGATACGTAAGTCAAGCGACTGATTTAATAGTGTGGCCAAAAGTGTCGGCGGCGGTGGTTAATGTCCCCGCTGTGGATCACTGCGGAGAGATCGAGAAGCTGATCGTCGCACGCCAGGCCGACCGGCTCGCCGAGCAGGTCAAGGCGCTGGACGAGCAGGGGCGCAAGGAGGTCGCCGCCCGGCTGCCGGAGCTGCTGAAGGAGCTGCGGGCCCGGTTCGACCGGTGGGACGACGGGCTGGTCGCCTACGGGAGCGCCTTGCGGGTGGCGGGGGCGGCCACCTTCGGCGGGGCGGCGGCCGTGGCGTCCTGGCTCTACCGGCGCGACTTCGCGCCGCAGTGGGACGGCCCCGACGCCGACGTCGGCCTCGTCCTCGCGGTGCTCGCCGACCGGCCCACCGCCTGGCGCGCCGATCTGGCCGAGCGGCTGGTGCTGCGCCTGCGCGTGCCCGACGACCGCGGCATGGGGCTCGCCCTGGCCCTGCTCCGCGAGACCGGCGTCGAGCCGCCGCCGCACGAGCCGCTGGTGGCCGGCTGGGTGAGCCGTGAGCCGTCGCTGTCCGACGACCCGCTGCTCGACCACCTGCTGCCGCGCCTGTTCGAGGCCCAGGGCGTGGGCCGGGCGCTCCAGTGGGACAAAGCATCGGAGAAGGGCTGGCTGCGGGCGCTGCTGGAGGCGGCCGAGTCGGGCCGGGTGCGGCGCGAGGCGCTGATCGACGGCTGCGTGCGCCGCTTCCTGCTCGGCGGCACGCCCATCGACCTGCGGTTCTTCGTACGCCTGCACGAGGCGCTGGATCCCTCGCCCGCCGAGGCCGCCGCCCGCGCCCGCGACTACCTGCGCCTGCTGCCCGCCTCCCCGGGCCCGGTCGCCGAGCTGGCCCTGAAGCGCCTGCGCGCCTGCGGCGAGCTCACCGCCGACGATCTGGTCGAGGCGTGGGAGTCGCTGCTGTTCCGCCCCGAGCACAAGCTGGTGCGCGCCGGGATGTCGTGGCTCGACCGTTCCGTGCGGCGCGCGCCCGAGCTGGCCGGCCTGGTCGCCGCGCCGTTGGCCAGCGCGTTCGCCGCCGACTCGGCCGAGCTGCAGGAGAAGGCCGTCGAGCTGGCCGTCGCCCATGCCGGCCGTATGACCGAGGAGGGACGCGCCACCGTACGCGAGGCGATCGAGCTGCTCCCGCCCCACCTCGGCCTGCGGGCCTCCGCCGCCTTCGCGGGCGGCAGCGTCGCCGAGGCCGAGCCCGCGTTCGTGCCGCCGCCGCTGCCCGCGGCGCCCGAACGCGTCCACACCTTCCCGGCCCCGATCGAGTCCATCGAGGAGCTGATGACGGAGGAGGCCCGCTCCTGGCAGGCCTGGGAACGGCGGCTCGCCGGGTTCGTCACGCTCGTCGGCCGCGACCGGGCGGGCATGGTGGCGGAGCTGCGCCCCCGGCTGATCGGCGGGCCCGGCTGGACGTACCGCGAGGAGGCTTGGGAGTGGGTCAGCCTGTGGTTCGACGGCGCCACGCATTCCCTGACCGGGACCGCGGCCGTCCGGCAGGCCTGGACGCGCTACATGCCGAAGACCCGGCTGGCCGCCCCGCTCCGGCTCCTGCTGCATCGCGCCGCCGAGATCCTGCGGGCCGTCGAGGAGGACACCCTCCCGCCGCTGCTGCTGGCCACGCCCACGCACAGCACCGGGCACGTGGCGGCGGCCGAGCTCGTCAGGCGGCTGGAGGTGATCGAGGCGGCCGGGGCCAAGCCGCTGGCAGCGGACCTCCAGCAGGCGCTGCTGCGCCTGCCGCGCACCCCGGATCCCGAGGCCATGCGGCGGGCCGCACGCCTGACGTCCGGCGCGGGCCGGATCGTCGCCGGGTGGACCTGCCCGGAGGTCGCGATCGAGGTCGAGTGGCGGTGCAACGGCGAAGGCGAAGGTCACGACTGGCACGATCGGAGCCACAGCCACGACATACGCCTGGTGCCGTCGGCCACCGTCGCGCCCACCGGGCTGCCGCTGGTCGACCTGATGCTCAGCGTCCCCGAGGACTCCGGCGGCGGCGAGCACCGCGAATGGTGGACCTCGACGCTGCCCTCCCACCGCGAGGTCGCCGCCGCGTACCTCATGCCGCACGCGCTCAGGCGCTACTGGGTGCACGACACCGTCGGGCCGGAGCAGGCCCGCGAGCTCGCCCGCGCGGAAGGGCCGGTCGGGGCGGCGTTCGCGGTCGTCCTCGCCCGGGTCCTGGGCGACCCGCGGGTGCCCGAGTCGGTCGACGTCCTGCTGGAGACCGCCGCGCGTGGCGAACTGCCGGCGGAGGAGGTCGGCCGCCAGGCCGGGCTCCTCGTGGCGAGCGGCGAGGTGCGGATGATCGACATGGTCGCCGCGCTGGACGCCGCGGCCCGGCGCGGCGCCCACGCGTACGTGTGGCGGATCGCCGCCACCGCCCTGCCCGCCCTGCTGCCCGCGCCGGGCGAGCGCCCCCGCAACGGCCTGGCCGGATTCGTCACCCTCGCCGCGGCGGCGGCCGAGTGGTCCGGGGCGCGCGGCGAGATCCCCGAGATACGCGCCATGGCCGCCCGCAGGGGCGGCAGCGGCCTGCTGCGCGAGATCCGCCGGCTGCACGACCTGCTCACCGGCGACAACGGCCAGGAAGGATGACCATGGCGGCCAGACGATCCCGAAAGAACAAGCACTGGCGGACCCGGCACGACGAGGGCCACGCCCTGCGGTTGGAGATCGGCGACCTCGCCCGCGACGCCGCCGAGCCGGGCTGGACGCGGCTGGAGGTCCGCCGCGCCCAGGTCGGCTCGTACGCGCGGACCACGCTCACCCGCGACGGCCGAGAGATCGCCGCCGAGGGGCTGGACGAGCCGTTCCAGCGCCTGCGCGAGCTCTCCTACCAGGCCGATTCCGGCACCTGGTTCACCTGCGAGCTGGCGTTCCCGGTCGGCAGCCGGGGCTACACCGGGCGCGTCGACTCCTCCGCGCCGCCGTTCGAGGACGTGCCCGCGCCGGCGGCGCTGGCGGAGCTGACCACGTTCCCCCGCACGGAGTCGCCCGGCTGGCTGCTGGCCGCGCTGCCGACCGCCGCGCCGATCGGCATGCCCACGACGTACGGCGAACACTACGACCGCCGCTACAACTCATGGGGCGACGACCGCTCCGATCGCCGCCCGCCGCCTCCGCCCCCGACCCACGGGGACGTCGCCTACGTCCCGGCCGCGGCCATGACCTGCCGCGACTTCGGCCGGCGCGACGAGCGTCGCCAGCGCGTGCTCTTCCTGGCCGAGTCCGCCGACGACGAGTCCGAGCACCTCTACGTGATGGGCTACGAGGAGGTCTACCTGGTGGCCCGGCACGGCACCCACGGCACCAGCGAGGGCGTGCGCTCCATCACCCTGGATGAGTCGGCGCTCCGGTTGGAGCTGACGCCCGAGGCCGCCGACGCCCTGGGGACCGAGACCACGTTCGAGGCCCGTCTCGAACTGCCGCCCGAGACGATCGGCGAACTGCGCACCGCCCTGGGCTTCGTGCTCGGCCCTGTCGCCCAGGCCCCGGAGCGCATCGGCTTCTGAGGCCGGGGTCAGCCGGCGAGAGGCTGGGCCGCGCGGGCCTCGGACGTGGTGAGGGCGGCGAGGAGGCCGGGGAACGCTTCGTCCATCTCCTCCCGGCGCAGGGTGTTCATCCGGGCTGTCCCGACGTAGTACTGCCGGATCAGGCCCGCCTCGCGCAGCACGTTGAAGTGGTGGGTGGCGGTGGACTTGCTGACCGGTATGTCGAAGTCGCCGCACTTGATGTCCTCGCCGGAGGTGTCGAGCTGCGTGACGATGCTCCGGCGTACCGGATCGACGAGGGCCTCCAGCACCTGCTGGAGGCCGAACTGCGACACCTCGGGGTGCGGTGGTGTACGTCCCATGGGCCAATAGTACGACAGACATCGAAGTTTGACGACGATCGTACTTCTCTCTACAGTGAGCCGCGTTCGAGCTGAGAGAGAAGGGCGTTGTCATGGCGAGGACTGTGCGGTTCCACGAGGTCGGCGGGCCCGAGGTGATGCGGCTGGAGGACCTGGAGCCAGGCGAGCCGGGGCCGGGCGAGGTCCGGATCCGGGTGGACGCGATCGGGGTCAACCGGGCGGAGGCGCTGTTCCGGAGCGGCCGGTACATCGAGCCGGTCAAGCGGTTCCCGGCCGGGCTCGGCTCCGAGGCCGCGGGTGTGATCGAGGCGGTCGGCCCGGAGGTGGCCGGGTTCGAGGAGGGCCAGGCGGTCAGCGTCGTGCCGAACTTCTCCTACAACGACTACGGCATGTACGCCGAACGGGCGATCGCGCCGGCGACCTCGCTCGTGCCGCGCCCCGACGGGGTGGACGCGGTCTCCGGCGCGGCGGTGTGGATGCCCTACCTGACGGCCTACGGCGCGATGGCGGAGGTCGGCGGGATGCGGGCGGGCGACGTGGCGGTGGTGAACGCGGCCTCCAGCAGCGTCGGCCTGGCCGCGATCCGCACGGCCGACCGCCTGGGCGCCACGCCGATCGCCGTCACCCGCACCGATGCCAAGAGGCGGCGGCTGATCGAGGAGGGCGCGGCCGAGGTGATCGTCTCGGACGAGGAGGACGTGGCGGGCCGCATCCTGGCGCTGACCGGCGGCCGGGGCGCCGAGTACGTCTTCGACGCCGTCGCCGGACCGGGCGTGACGGAGCTGGCCAGAGCCGTGGCGGCCGGCGGGACGCTGTTCCTGTGGGGTGCGCAGAGCGGGCAGCCGACGCCCTATCCGGGGTTCGACCTGGGCATGCCGGCGCTGAATATGCGCACGTACACGGCGCATGAGATCACCAGGGATCCGCGGCGGATGCGCCGCGCCGCGGCGTTCGTCGCCTCGGGGCTGCGTACCGGGGCCTTCCGCGCGGTGGTGGACCGCCTGTTCCCGCTGGAGGAGATCGTGGGGGCGCACCGGCACATGGAGTCCAACACCCAGTTCGGCAAGATCGTCGTCACGACTTAGTTGCCTTCTGTACCTACTAGTATGTACGCTCGTGGCGTGGACATGAGGGAGCGGTTGATCGAGAGCACCCGCGAGCTGCTGTGGGAGCGCGGCTACGTGGGCACCTCGCCGAAGGCGATCCAGCAGCGGTCCGGGGCGGGCCAGGGCAGCATGTACCACCACTTCCGCGGCAAGCCCGACCTGGCGCTGGCCGCGATCGCCCGGAGCGCCGACGACATGCGCGGACGCGCGGAGGCGGAGCTGTCCGGCCCCGGCACCCCGCTCCAGCGGATCATCGCCTACCTGAGCCGGGAGCGCGACGCGCTGCGGGGCTGCCCGGTCGGCCGGCTGACCCAGGATCCGGACGTGATGGCCGATCCCGAGCTGCGCCGTCCGGTCGAGGAGGCCTTCTCCTGGCTGCGGACCCGGCTCGCCGCCGTCCTCGCGGAAGCGCAGGCCGACGGCGAGCTTGCCGCCGGGCCCGACCCGGCGGCCGCCGCCACCGCGCTGGTCGCGGTGCTGCAGGGCGGATACGTGCTGGCCCGCGCCGCCGCCGACGCCGAGGTGTACGCGCAGGCCATCGACGGCGCGCTCGGCCTGCTCGCCGGACATGCCCAGTGAATTGAGCATGTGAATTGAGCACGTGAATTGAGCACGTGAATTGAACGCGTGAAGGGAGCACCCCCATGAGCGCCATCAGCCGCGAGCACCTGGTGACCGGCGACCTGGCCGGCCGGCCCGGGCGGATCGACCGGGTGGAGACGCACCGGGTCACCCTGCCGCCGGGGGCGGCGAGCGGCCCGCACACCCACCCCGGCGGCGTCGCCGGTTACGTCACCGCAGGCCGGATCGTGTACGAGCTCGACGGGCACTCCGCGCAGGAGCTCCGCGCCGGGAGCGCCTTCTTCGAGCCCGCCGGCGCCACCGTCCGCCGCTTCGACAACCTCTCCACCACCGAGCCGGCCACGTTCGTGGCCAGTTACCTGCTCACCGGCGACCAGCCACTCATCGAATCGCTGTGAAAGAAGGAACCCATGCCCTTTGTTCGGATCGACGCGCTCCGTGCGGACCGGAAGCGGCTGGAGGCCCTGGGCCGGGCCGTGCACGACGCCCTGGTGGAGGCCATCGGCATCCCGCAGGACGACCTGTTCCAGGTGCTCACCAGCCATGACGGCACGCGGGGGACGTTCCGCTACGACGACGGCTACCTCGGCATCCACCGGGACGACGACCTCGTGTTCGTGGCCGTCACCATGCGCGCGGGACGCACCGCCGACCAGAAGCGGGCCCTCTACCGCCGGATCGCCGAGCTCGCCGAGGAGTACGCGGGGACCGAGCCGCGCAACGTGTTCGTCACGGTCAGCGAGAACTCGCTGCTCGACTGGTCGTTCGGAGAGGGCGTGGCACAGTACGCCGACGCCGCCCAGTGAGGCTGCCCAGTGAGGCTGCCCAGTGAGGCTGCCCAGTGAGGCCGCCCAGTGAGGCCGCCCGATAAGGCGGCTCACAGGTCGCCGCGGTAGGAGGCTTCGGTCCCGGCCGCCGGCGCGTTCTCGTCCGGGCGCGAGGGCCGGGCCCGGTCGGCCCAGTGGCGCAGCGCCCGCGCCAGCTCGGCGGTGTGCTCCGGCCGCACGGATCCGTGCATCGCGAAGTACGCGACGATCGGCCCGGCGACGGGATCGCCGGCGTCGCAGCGGGCGCACAGCAGGACCTCGCTGACGCCCCGGACCTCGTTCCCCGACGCGTTCGTCCAGGTGTGCGGCAGGCGCAGCACGGCGAGGGCGCTGTCGGTGCGGCACCGGGGGCAGGGCGGGTCGCCGGTCATGCCCCGCCGATCGCGTCCGCGCCGAGCAGGGCCTTGACGTCGCCGTAGAGCGCCGGTTCGGCGGTGACCCGGAACGGCTGGAGGTCCAGCAGCACGCTTCTGGCGCCGGGGCGGTGCAGGCGCACGTGTACGGGGGCGCGGCCGGGATGGGTGGTCAGGATGTGCTTGAACTCCTGGACGAGCCGCGGGCTCAGCTGGGTCTCCTGGATCGAGATCACCACGGGAGGCTCGGTGTCCGTCCGGGAGACGTCGAGGAGGGTGATCTCCTCGCCGTACACGCTCATCGTCTCGTCGCGGACGTTGATCCGGCCCCGCACGGAGATCACGCGGTCCTGGGCCAGCGCCTCGCCGTACAGGGTGTAGGTCTTGGGGAAGACGAGCACCTCCATGGCGGCGTCGTGGTCCTCGAGGGTGACGATCGCCCACGGGCTGCCCTGCTTGGTGACCTTGCGCTGCAGGCCGGAGACGATGCCGCTGATCCGGGTCGCCCCGTCCTGCCGACCGGAGGACAGCAGGTCGGCGAGGGTGGTGTCGCGGTTGGCGTCCAGGACGCGTTCGGCGCCGTCGAGCGGGTGGCTGGAGACGTACAGGCCGAGCATCTCGCGCTCGAAGGCCAGCAGGGTGACGCCGTCCCACTCGCCCTCGGGGATCGCGATGGAGAAGGCGCCGCTCCGGCTCGGCTCCCCGAACAGCGAGTCCTGGCCGCGGGCCTCGTTCCGCTTGACGTCGATGATCGAGTCGACGGCCTGTTCGTGGACGGCGACCAGGGCCTTGCGGTGATGCCCGAGACTGTCGAACGCGCCGGCCTTGGCCAGCGACTCGATGACGCGCTTGTTGCAGACGGCCGTCGGGACCTTGCCGAGGAAGTCGTTGAAGTCGATGTAGGGCCCCTGGGCTTCCCGGGCGGCGACGATGGCGTCCACGACGCCGGCCCCGACGTTGCGTACGGCGCCCAGGCCGAAGCGGATGTCGGACCCGACGGCGGCGAAGTCCAGCCGGCTGGCGTTGACGTCCGGGGGCAGCACCTTGATGCCCAGGCGGCGGCAGTCCGACAGGTAGACGGCCATCTTGTCCTTGTCGTCGCCGACGGAGGTGAGCAGCGCGGCGAGGTACTCCTGGGGGTGGTTGGCCTTGAGGTAGGCGGTCCAGTAGGAGACCAGGCCGTACCCGGCGGTGTGGGACTTGTTGAAGCCGTAGCCGCTGAAGGGGACGAGGACGTCCCAGACCGCCTTGATCGCCTCGGCGGAGAAGCCGCGGCCGCTCATGCCGGTGGAGAACCGGTCCCATTCGGCGTCCAGGACCTCTTTCTTCTTCTTGCCCATGGCCCGGCGCAGCATGTCGGCGGCGCCGAGGGAGTAGCCCGCCAGCTGCTGGGCGATGGCCATGACCTGCTCCTGGAAGACGACCAGGTGGTAGGTGTCGCCCAGGATGGGCTCCAGGGCCTCCTCCAGCTCGGGGTGGATCGGCTCGACCGGCTGCTTGCCGGTCTTGCGCAGGGCGTAGTTGGTGTGGGCGTTCATCTCCATCGGCCCGGGCCGGTACAGCGCGTTCACCGCGGCGATGTCGGTGAACGTGGTGGGCTGCATGAGTTTCAGCAGGACCCGCATGCCGCCGCCGTCCAGCTGGAAGACGCCGAGCGTGTCGCCGCGCGCCAGCAGCCGGTACGTGGTGGCGTCGTCGATGGGGATGTCGAGGATGTCGATGTCGACGCCCTTGTTGGCCCGGACGTTGGCGATCGCGTCGCCGATCACGGTGAGGTTGCGCAGGCCGAGGAAGTCCATCTTCAGCAGGCCCATGTCCTCGGCCTGGGTGAAGGGGAAGCCGGTCACGATCGGGCCGCCGGCCTTGGGCTTGACCAGCGGGATCACGTCGATCAGGGGCTCGCTGGACAGGATCACGCCCGCGGCGTGGATGCCGGTGCCGCGGGTGAGGCCCTCGATGCCGGCCGCGGTGTCGAGCACCCGTTTGACGTCGGGGTCCTGCTCGTACATCTGGCGCAGCTCGGCCGCCTCGCCGTGCCGGGGGTGGCCCTTGTCGTGGACGGCGGCCAGCGGGATCTCCTTGCCGCCGACCGCCGCGGGGAACGCCTTGGTGATGCGGTCGCCCAAGGCGTACGGCAGGCCCAGCACGCGGCAGGAGTCCTTGACGGCGGCCTTGGCCTTGATGGTGCCGAAGGTGACGATCTGGCAGACGCGGTCGTCGCCGTATTTGCGGGTGACGTAGTCGATCATCTCGTCGCGCCGCCGGTCGTCGAAGTCGAGGTCGACGTCCGGCATGGAGATGCGCTCGGGGTTGAGGAAGCGTTCGAAGATCAATTTGTGCTCGATCGGGTCGAGCTGGGTGATTCCCGTGCAGTACGCGACGATCGACCCCGTGGCCGAGCCGCGGCCGGGTCCCAGGCCGATGCCGCGCTCCCGGGCATGGCGGCAGATGTCGGCCACCACCAGGAAGTAGCCGGGGAAGCCCATGGCCTCGATGACCGACAGCTCGTAGTCGATGCGGTCGAGCACCTCCTGCGACGGCCGGCCGTAGCGGTGGCGGGCGCCTTCGAGGGTCTCCTTGCGCAGCCAGCTGGCCTCGCTCTCGTCCTCGGGCACGGGGAAGCGCGGCGTCAGGTCGCGGTGGGCGAACACCTCGGCGTAGTCGCCGACCCGCTCGGCGATCAGCAGCGTGTTGTCGCAGGCCCCCGGCACTTCGGCGTCCCACAGCGCGCGCATCTCGGCGGCGGACTTGACGTAGTAGCCGCTGCCGCCGAACCGGAACCGGTCGGCGTCGGCCAGCCGCTTGCCGGTGCCCACGCACAGCAGCGCGTCGTGCGCCGGGGCCTGGTTCTCGGTGACGTAGTGCGAGTCGTTGGTGGCCAGGGGCGGCAGGCCGAGCTCCTTGCCGAGCTTGAGCAGCTCCTCGCGGACCCGGCGTTCGATGGCCAGGCCGTGATCCATCAGCTCCAGGAAATAGTTGTCCCTGCCGAAGATGTCACGATAGCGGGCCGCCGCCTCGACGGCCTGGGCGTACTGGCCGAGCCGCAGCCTGGTCTGCACCTCGCCGGACGGGCAGCCGGTCGTGGCGACGATGCCCTGGCCGTACTCGGCGAGCAATTCATCATCCATACGCGGATATTTCTGGACGTGGCCTTCCAGCCAGGCCCGCGACTGCAGCCGGAACAGATTCCGCAGGCCCTGCGCCCCGGTCGCCCACATCGTCATGTGCGTGTACAGGCCGCGCCCGGAGACGTCGCCACCCTCGCCGGTCTCGTCGTTGGAGCGGCGCAGCGCGAGGTTGTCGCTGTAGTACACCGGCTGCCGGTGGTGCCGCGAGAGCGGGGCGACGTAGCTCTCGATGCCGATGATCGGTTTGGTCCCCGTCTTGCGCGCCGCCTGGTAGAACTCGTACGCCCCGTGCACGTTCCCGTGGTCGCTCATCGCCACCGCGGGCATCCCCTGCCGGGAGACCTCGTCCATCAACAGCCCGACCTTGGCCGCGCCGTCGAGCATGCTGTATTCCGTATGCACGTGGAGATGCACGAAAGATCCCACCGAGACCACGCCTCCTGGTTGTAGGCTCACCCGCGAACCCGAGCATTCGACCCGAGAGCAGGCCCGGTTGTCCAACAATCGACACACCGAAGAGCCACAACCACCAGTGGTGGAAGAGGTGGCGGCCGACCTGGACCTCGCCGCCGTCCGCGCCTTCGTCGTCATCACCGAGGACCGCTACTTCAGCGAGGCCGCCGCCAGGCTGGGCATCAGCCAGCAGGCCGTCTCCAAGCGGATCGCCAAGCTCGAGTCCGACCTCGGCGTACGGCTGTTCTCCCGCACCCGCACGGGGGCCGACCTCACCGAGGACGGCAAGACGTTCCTGCACCACGCCCGCGCCCTCGTCGGCATCGCCGACCAGGCACGCGAAGTGCTGCAAGGCCGGCGCCGCTCGCTCCGGGTCGACGTCCTGGACACCCGGCTGCGCTCCAGCGACCTGATCCGGGAGTTCCACGAGACCGTCGAGGACGTGGACGTCGAGGTCATCACCTCGAACGGGCTCAGATCGGCCCGCGGCGCGCTCGTCCGCGGGTCCCTCGACGCCGCCTTCGTCCGTGTCAGTGGGACGCTGGAGGAGGACCTGCGGCACGTGCCGGCCTACATCGAGCCCGTGCATCTGCTGGTCGGCCGCGACCATCCACTCGCCGGCCTGCGGGAGGTGGAGGTGGAACGCCTGTCCGGGACGACCGTGTGGATGCCCGGCAACGTCCCGGACAGTGAATGGGCCGAGTTCTACCGCCTCCTGAGCGCCGCGTTCGACATCCCGATCGACACCGCGGGGCCGGACTTCGGCTGGGAGTACTTCGTGGAGCAGATCGGCTCCGGCCAACGCATCGGGTTCGTGGGGGAGGGGCTCCGGATGCCCTGGCACCCGCGTACCGTCCAGATCCCGGTCGTCGCCCCCGCCCCCGTGTACCCGTGCTCGCTGCTCTTCCACCGGCACAGCCACCATCCGGTGCTGGCCCGGCTCGTCCGGTACGTCACGGACAACTACCGGCCGTTCGACCCGCGCCGCCAGTGGCTGCCGGACCCCGACCGCGCCGCCTTCAGCGCATGACCGAGGTGGGTGCCCGGCCGGTCAGTCGCGGGTCGTGAGGGCGAAGATCTTGACGTTGGGCATCGCCGGGCTGGTGAACGAGACCGCCTCGCGGGCCGCGTCCACCGGCACCGACACCCGCCAGATGCTCACCTTGCGGCCGTCGGCAGTGTTGTTGACGTTGTAACGGGTGTCGGCCGTGATCGCCGCCTCCTCGCCGAAGCGCGGTGACGCGCTCGCCCAGTCGGTCACCTTCAGCGGGGCCGTGGAGGTCGTGCCGTCCGCGTAGGTGATCGTGAGCTCGGTCTGCTGGTCGCCGTTCACGGCCGTGACCAGCAGGTCGAGGGCCTGGTAGCGGCCCGGCGTGAGGTAGGTGCGCTGGCCGCGCAGGCTGTGGAAGTTGCCCGCCGTTCCCTTGGTCTCCGGGATCAGGTAGGCGCCGCCCGACACGGTACGCAGGCCCGGTTCGGGCAGTTGCTCGGCCGGGAAGCTCCAGCCCTTGCCGTCCAGGTTGCCCTGGGGCTTGGCGTCCGTGGTGGCCACGCCGTCCACGTCGTACTGGAGTCTCTGGGCGCAGGAGGAGCCGGACGGCTCGCACGCGGCGGGCAGGTTCGGGATCGGGGCCTCGGCGGCGGGGACGCGGTCCACGGGGAGGTCCCCGGGTGCGGTCGCCCACGAGGCGCCGGGAGTGGCGCCGACGTTCACCACGACGTCACCACCCTTGTCGAGCAGGGACTCGGGCAGCCAGGAGCGGGTGTACGCCTTGCCGTCGACCTTCACGTCCTGGACGTAGACGGCCTCGGGGGCGGCCTGCGGGGCGCTCACGGTGATCGTCCGGCCGTTGCCGCGCTTGATCCACGCCTTCGGGAACATGGGGCTGGACAGCAGCATCTCGGCCCGGCTCGGCGTCTGGGGGTACATGCCGAGCGCGGCGAAGACGTACCAGGCGGACATGGTGCCTAGGTCGTCGTTGCCGGGCAGGCCGCCGGGGCCGGTCTTGTAGACGAGGGACGCCATCGCGCGTACCGTCTCCTGGGTCTTCCACGGTTGCCCCAGCGCGTTGTAGAGCCACGGGACGTGGATGCCGGGCTCGTTCGTCGGGTCGTAGCGGAAGCCGTCGCCGCCGGTCGCCCACGAGCCGTCGGCGCGGTGGAAGAACGTGTCGAGCCGCTTGGCCGCCTGCTCCCGGCCGCCCATGGCGGCGGCCAGCCCCGAGACGTCGTGCTGGACCATCCAGGTGTAGGTGGCGCTGGTGCCCTGCGCGAAACCGGCGTCGGAGGTCGCCGAGAACGGCCACAGCCAGCTCCCGTCGGCCTTGCGCGCCTGCTGGTAGCCGCCCTCCGGCCCGGCCGACGGGTTGAACGTGTTGCGCCACCAGCTCGCCCGCGGCATCAGCAGGTCGCGCTCGGCGGTGCGGCCGAGCCGGCCCGCCCAGTCCGCGAGCGCGAAGTCGGCGGTCGCGTCCTCCAGCGTCTCCGCCGCGCCGCCCCAGCAGTGGCAGGTGTCCTGGGGCGCGTAGCCGAGCCGCAGGTACTCGGCCAGGTTCGGGCGCTGGCCCTCGCACTGCCCCGGGCACCCCTTGTCCGACAGGCCGGACGGGTGCGGCACGGTCGCCTGCGCGAGCAGGGAGTCGAAGGCCCCGCGCACGTCGAAGTTGCGCACGCCGAGCGCGTAGAAGCCGGCGAGCGCGGGGGCCGACGGGTCGCCGGTCATCACGTGGGTGGGGCCGTTGACGTGCACCCAGCGGTCCCAGACGCCGCCGTTCTGCCGCGCCAGGTTGTACAGGGACTGGGCGTAGTCCCCGGCGACCCGCGGTTCGAGCAGGGCCAGGAGCGGGGTGTGCGCGCGGTACTGGTCCCAGCCGGAGAAGTTGCCGTACTGGACGCCCTGGCCCCGGGCCAGCCGGTGCACCTGCCGGTCGCCGCCGAGGTAGGTGCCCGCGACGTCGCTGGTCACGTTGGGCTGCAGGTAGGCGTGGTACATCGCCGTGTAGAACGTGGTCAGCAGGTCCGCCGAGCCGCCGGCCACCTCGACCGAGCGCAGCCGCTCGTTCCAGGCGCGGGTGGCCCGGGCGGCCACGGACGCGACGTCGTCCCGCCCGGAGATCTCCTCGGCCAGGTTCTGCCTGGCCGCCGCCAGGCTGGTGTAGGAGATGCCGACCTTCATGCGGACGTCGGCGCCGTCGAAGGTGACGTACCCGCCGGAGCCGCGGCCCGCGCGGTCGGCGCCCGTGGCGTAGCCCTCGCCGCCGCTCGCCGTCGTGGTGCCGGGACGCAGGTCGCCGTTCACCCAGGTGCCGGTGGCGGCGAAGGCGCGGTCGAACGAGGCGGCGAAGTGCAGCCGGTAGTAGCTCTTGCGGTTGTTGACGCCGCCGTTGGCCCGGCGGCCGCAGAACGCGCCGGTCAGCACCGAGCCGGTGACCGTACGGGTGGCGGGGTCGATCGTGATCTCGGCGTCCTCGCTGCCGTTGAGCGAGTTGGACACCCGGAACAGCAGGCTGGCCGGCGAGCCCTCCGGGAAGCTGAACTCGCCCACGCCCGCGCGGGTCGTGACCGCGAGGTCGGTCCTGACGCCGGAGTCCAGCGTGACCGCGTACCGGCCGGGCCGCGCGCTCTCCTTGTCGTGGCTGAACGTGCTCGCGTAGATCGCGTCGGTCGTGTCCGCGGTCGGCGACGAGGTGATCTGGCCGGCGAACGGCATGATCGGGACGTCCCCGGCGGCCCCCGGATGGCAGCCCGCGCCGTTGACATGAGTGAGCGCGAAGCCCCGCACGCGGGGCGTGTTGTAGGAGTAGCCGTTGGCGCCCGCGGCGTTGGTCTGGTCGCCCGCCGTGTTGGTCGGGCTCCACGAGATCATCCCGAACGGCAGGACGGCGCCGGGATAGGTGTTGCCGCCGTTGGCCGATCCGATCAGCGGATCGACATGGCGTACCGGATCGGTGACCTTGGCGGGGGAGTGGGCTGCGGCTGCCGGGACGGCGACGGCCGTGCTGAGCACCGCGCCGATGATCGCGGCGGCGAGCCACGAGCGGGAAGTGAACACCTCATGATCACACCGGCTCACACTAACTGAGCCATGAACGCCTACGTAAGGCCAAAAGTCCGGAAGTGGTCAGTATCCCCGCACCTGCGGCCAGGCCAGCTCGAAACCGTCGGCGACCAGCTCGGCCTGGAACCGTTCGAGCGCCGCGGGATCCTCGTGGACCTGCGCCGGTTCGAGCCGGTTGCCCAGGCAGTGCGCCGCCAGCGCGCCGGCCGCCTCGCCGGCGTTCCACTCCACCGGATGCAGGCGGTAGCAGCCGTTGGTGATGTGGGTGGTGCCGAGGTTCTTCCCGGCGGCCAGCACGTTGCGCACGCGGACGGGCAGCAGCGCGCCCAGGGGGATCTGGAACGGGCAGCTCGCCACGTCGATGTAGTTGTCGCCGCCGGTGGAGGGGTGCAGGTCGATGCGGTACATCCCGACGCCCACGGTGTCGTGGTAGGCGACCGCGCCGTGCTCGCCGCGCACCGCCAGCGACAGGTCGTGCTCCACGACCGTGCGGCGGGCGCGGATGCGCCGCGACTCGCGGATGTAGGGGCTCTTGGCCAGGCCGTCGGTGGTGCCCATGACGTCGGGGCGCAGCCGCAGCCCCGGCCAGCCGGTGCCGCCGTCGGGCCGGGGCGCCTCGGTCTGCAGCCAGTGGAGCATGCTGAGCGCCTGGTCCCTGGCGCCCTGGAGATGCCGGGCCCGCTCGTCCTCGGTGACGCCGATCAGCGGCCCGGGGAGGTAGTCGATCTGCGGCCAGTTGACCACGACGACGTCGCTGACCGCGAAGCCGGGCTCGAACACCTCGCGGCACAGGATGCGCCGGAACACCCACAGATCCGTGTCTCCCGGGTCGCGGCTCTGGTCGGCGACGACCGGGCCCGACGAGGCGTGCGGCACGAACCTGCGCGGCTTCGGCTCCAGCGTGCGCGGGTCGGGCGCGACGAGGCTGAGCAGCCGGTCCGGCCAGAACGGCGGCCGGTAGTCGCGCCAGAAGGAGTAGTCCTTGGGCCGGTCGACGGTGTGGTCCTCGCCGGCGCGGTGCTCGACGGCGAAGACCCAGGAGAACGCCTGCATGTTGGCCGGCTGCGCCTGCGCGGGTGCGCTGGGCTCGCCGGTCTCCGCGGCCGACTCGAAGCCGGTGACGTGCTCGATCCCCGCCAGGGGCAGCAGGTCGCCCAGCTCGGTGGCGTCGAGCACGTACGCCGCGCGCACGTGGAACGGCTCGCCGTCCGGGCCCGCGAAGGTCACCCCGGTCACCCGGTCGCCCTCCACGTCGGCGGCCACCGGCCGGTGCAGGTAGCGGATCGTCAGCCGCCCGGCGGCGAGGTACGGGCCGACCATGTCGGCCAGCACCGCGGCGGCCACCCGGGGCTCGCAGCAGAGCCTGCTGACCGTGCCGCGCCCCGGGTTGAGGTCGGGCGCCTCCCGGGACTCGCGGGTCAGCGGGTACCAGGTGCGGTAGTGGTCGCGGATGGCGGTGCGTAACCTGCGGTAGGAGCGGGTCGCGCCGAACTGCTCGATCCACGGATGCTCGTCCGGCGGCACGCCCTGGCTGGTGAGCTGCCCGCCCAGCCAGTCGGTCTCCTCGGTGAGCACGACGGTCCGGCCGCGCCGCAGCGCCGCCAGCGCCGCGGCGACCCCGCCCATCCCGCCCCCGACCACCAGGACGTCCGCCTCGGCGCCGCTCAAATCACATCACCTTTCTCGAAGAAGTCGACCTCGCCGCGTTCCATGAGGACGATGAGGCTCAGCAGCGCGCCCCAGGTCTGGAACGGCTCGCTGTTGGGCTTGTCGCACGCGCCGCCGTGCACGCTGGAGTAGTTCTCGTGCACGTGGCGGTGCTCGTTCCATTCCTTCAGCACGAGCCGGGAGCTGCCTTCGGCGAGCCACGCGGCCGCGGGCCGTTCCCCGGCGCGCAGCAGTCCCAGGTAGACGAGGAAGTTCACCGGCGGCCACGCCCGTCCCGCCCAGTAGCTGCCCTCGCCGACGTCGACCGGCTCGCCGCGGGGGGAGGTGGGCAGCAGCCATTCGCCGCCGAAGCCGTCGTCGGTCATCAGGAGCCCGGACACCATGCGCCGGGTCCGTTCCCCCGCGCCGACGCCGGCCAGCAGGGGGTAGAAGCTCATCGTGGACAGCCGCTCGGTCGGCAGCCCGGTGTCGGTGCGCCTGCTGCGGTAGACGCCGCTCGGCTCGTTCCACAGGGACTCCATCGCCGCCATGACGGCCGCGTGCCGCTCGCGCAGCTCCGCCGCGGCCTCCCGGTCGCCGAGGACGTCGGCGATGTCGGCCAGCGCCTCGCAGTCGGCCGCGTACAGGCTGTTCAGGCCCACGTCGTGGGCGGCGAGCAGGCTCTTGGCCTGGTCGAAGGGCACGTCCTCGAAGACCGGGTGGTTGTCCCAGCCGGTCTCGCAGGTCGCGCCGAAATGCTGGTGGATGCGGGGGATGTCCTGCGGCGAGGGGAACTCGGGGTCGAAGTACGTCGAGCCGGCGCACAGCAGGTCACCGTCCCGGCGCACCCGCCACCACCAGCGGTTCCAGGACAGCAGCGGCTCGAAGCACTCCTCCAGGAACCACCGGTCGCGGAACCTGCGATAGAGCTCCCGGACCACCAGCGAGCCCACCGGCGGCTGGGACCCGTCGTGGGTCGTGCGGCCGGTGCCCTGCTCGACGTTGGGCACGAAGCCCTCCGGCGTCAGGGCCCGCAGCATCTCGACGGTGTTGACGTAGGCGAGCTCCTTGCTCGACACGGCCGCCAGCAGCGCGTTGAAGAACGCGTCCCAGCAGAACAGGGCGTAGCCGCCGCGCTTGCCGACGTTCCAGAGCCGGCTGACGGTCGTGATCACGCGGGAGCGTGCGGGCTCGTAGATGGTGTTCCAGGAGATGGCGTCCCTGACGATCTCGCGGTGCTGCGCCAGGGGGTCGGTGCCGGCCCCCCCGATCGCGGCCGAGGCGCGGGCGACGATCCGCGCGATCTCCGGCAGGTCGCGGGCGCGGCCGGTGCTGATCCCGACGGCGCCGGTCAGCTCCATCGCCAGGTACGGCCCGTCGACGTCGGTGTAGGGGTCGTCGACGTGCGGGGCCGTGCAGAAGACCGCGACCGTCCCGCCGGGCCCTTGGGCGGTGATCCGGTCGCCCTCGCGGGAGACGGAGCCGGGCCGGTTCCACAGGTAGGCGACGCCTGCGGTCAGCAGCGCGCTCTTGTGCTGGTTGGCGGTGGGCGTCACCAGCACGACCAGGTCGTCGCCCGCGTGTGCGGTCTGCACCCGGATCGTGACGCCCGCCCACGTCACGGTCGTCTCGGTGTAGCCGCCGTCGTAGGCGTGCCGGCCCAGGGTGACCGTCTCCGCGCCCTCGGTGCGGCGGCCGATCTGGGCGGCGCGCAGCGACGTGCCCCGGTAGTACTCCTTCAGGCCGAGGGACAGGCCCAGGGCGTCGGGAAGGAGGACGTGGGTGAGCACGCTGCGCGTGTCCCAGGTGTTCCAGCCCCGGGCGAGCGAGGCCTGGACATGGGCGTAATGCGGCATTTTTTCCTTCATAGGGGGATCCACACCCGCATGGCGTGCGGGCCGCGGTTGGCCCAGGCGTAATAGGGGATCAGCGTGAGCTCCGTGGGCCGCGCCTCAGGGGCCGGCTGCCCATGGGGCCGGTACGGGGACTCGGCGGGCCCTCCTGCCAGCGCGCCGCCGGCTCGGAGCACGGTCACGCCGCCGAGGAGGTCCGGCCGGTGTTCGGGCCGCGGCGGCGTGGCGGTGTCGATGCGGAGGTCCTCCAGGACGACGCCGGACGGCTGGTCGGGCTGCTCGATCGCGTAGACCAGCGGCCCGCGGGTGACGGCGACGCACCCCCGCGTGGCGTCCATGCGATCGTCGGACACCATGAACCGGGCGGGCATGGGCATCCGCAGCACCACCCGATCGCCGGGCCGGAACACCCGGCGGACGCGGGCGTAGCCGCCGGGCTCCACCGGCTTGCCGTCCACGGTGGAGCCCTCGGCCCAGTCCGGTACGCGCAGCGCCAGCTCCATCTCGCGCGGCGGCGCCTCGCGCACGGTCACCGTGACCAGGCCGTCCCACGGATACTCGGTGCCGACGTCCACGGCGAGCCCACCCGAGGCCAGCGAGCTCCGGGCGTACAGGTGCACCTGGAGGCCGTCCTCCGTGCCGGTCGCCAGATACGTCGGCAGGGCGGCCAGCGTACGCATCACGTTGGGCGGGCAGCAGGCGCAGTTGAACCAGGGACGGCGGCCGTGCGCCGGTGACCGCTGCACGTCGCCCCGGGCGCCGGTCCGCCGGTGCAGCGTGTTGACGTAGAAGTAGTCCGCCTCGGTCAGCGACACCGCAGGCAGCAGGGCGTTGTACAGCAGCAGCTCGATCTGGTCGGCGTAGGCGGACTCGCCGGTGGCCAGCAGCAGCCGCCACGCCCACTGCATCGCCCCGATCCCGGCGCAGGTCTCCGCGTACGCCCGGTCGGGCGGCAGCTCGTACGCCTCGCCGAACGCCTCCCCGTCCCAGCGCGCGCCGACGGCGCCGGTGACGTGCTGCTTGCGGCGGCGCATCGCGTCGTACTGCCGGCGCATCACGGCCAGCAGCTCGGTGTCGCCGGTCTCGATGGCGACGTCGGTGGCGCCCGCCGCGAAGTAGACGGCGCGCACGGCGTGCCCCTCCACCGTCTCCGCCTCGCGCACGGGCAGCCGGTCGGAGTAGTGGGCGGGGTCGCCGTAGTGCGAGGGGTCGAAGCCCGGTTTGACGGCACGACCGTGCCCGCGGGCCTCGACGAAGTGGCGGGCCAGGTCCAGGTACCGTCGTTCGCCCGTCTGCCGGTACAGCTCGACGAGCGCCATCTCCACCACGGGGTGGCCGTCCAGCTCCTCGCGCAGGCCGGGGCCGAACGTGCCGGTCAGATGGTCGGCCAGCCGGGTGGCGACCCGCAGCAGCTCCGTCTCGCCGGTCGCCCGGGCCGCGGCCACGGCCGCCTGCATCAGGTGGCCGGCGCAGTAGTGCTCGTGGCTCATCCACAGCCGCGCGTACCGCTCCTCGCCGCGGACCTGGATGGCGGAGTTGAGGTATCCGTCCTCGCGTTGCGCCGTCGCGATCGTGCGGCCGAGCGTGCGCAGGTGGTCCAGCAGCGCGTCGTCGGGGCTGCGGGCGTGCTCCCAGGCGACCGCCTCCAGCCATTTGTAGACGTCGGAGTCGCGGAAGCTCGCGCCCTGGGCGTCACCGGTGGCCTCGCCGGCGGCGATCCGGAGATTGCCGATGCTGCCCGCGTCGGCCAGCCGTTCGTGCCCGAGCGGGATCGCGGTCCGGTTGGCGTCCAGCCGCCGGGCCCAGAACCCGCCCGCCACGCGGCTGCCCGAGAGCGGCAGCGGGCGCAGCGCCACCGCGGCGGCGGGGCTCGGTACGGCCGTCATGCGGGCGCCTGCCGGCGGAACCGGACGGCGTCGGCGATGACCACGCCGTTGGCCGCGTCGCTGAGCTCGACATATCCCTCGAGGCCGGCCCGGAAGGAGAAGGTGCCCAAAGACGTCCATTCGCCCATGCGCGGGTCGGGCACGCCGCGCACCTGCTGGTTGACGGCCACCGCAGTGGTGCCACCGGCATGGTGGACGACGTAGGGGGCGTTGGTCGCCCGATTGGGGTCGGCCGCGTAGGAGACGAGCACCTCGTAGCGATCCTCGCCCGGGAGCGCCGGTCGCCACCGCGCGGTGTTGGCGCCGGTGCCGCGGGCGTGCGTCAGGTAGTTGAAGCCGTAGTATCCGCTGACGCCCCTGCTGCTCGGCCAGGTGCCGGTGGTCTCGAATCCGAGCCCGCCGTTGTCGACGGTGACCTCCTCGCGGACGTCCGGCGCGGCGGAGCCCCGGACGAGGCTCAGCTGGTCGAGCGAGATGGCCGTGCCGCCACCCCGGCCGGCGCCGGCCAGCGTGAAGCGGATGGTGTGCGGGCCGGGCAGCAACGCCATCCGGCCCAGGTAGGCGACGTCGTAGCCGTCGCCGCGGAACGACGTCAGATCCAGCGTGGAGGTGCGCGGCGCCTTCCCGTCCACGGTCACCGTCACGAGGCCCCCGTCGCCGGAGCGGAAGTAGCGCAGCCACAGTTCCGGCCGCCCGCCCGGGGCGACGATCAAGGGGTACTCGATGTGGTCCCCGATCGCGCCGGGAGTGAAGACGGCGCGGGCGCCGCCGCGCGCGGTGGCCTCCTCCACCACGGTCACCGTCCCGCCCGAAAGCTTGGCCCGCGCCGCCGGACGGCCCAGGTCGTACGTCCTCTCGGCCAGCTTCGGAACGGTGACCAGGCTGTCCCGGCCCTGCGTCAGCCACTCCAGGTTGAACCGGGCGGCGGCCACGCGCCGCGGAGAGCCGTCGAGGTCGCCGTCGCAGCCGTAGAGGAGGATGATCGTGCCGTCGGACAGGGACGCCAGGTCCGAGTAATATCCCCGGCCCGGGTTGACCGAGCGGCTGTACCTGAAGGAGTGGCCCTCGTCGTAGCTCACCGCGACCGTCATGTTCCAGCGCATCGGCGAGTCGGGCCGGCTGAACAGCACGCGGTTGACGTCCTCGCTGCCCGGCCCGCCGGTGTAGCGGATGAGGCCGGTGTCGACGCCGTTGAAGAGCGCGGGGCTGAAGTCCATCCTGGGCGGCGACCAGGTCAGGCCGCCGTCCGTGCTGACCGCGATGTCCCGTGGCCAGTCGTTGCCCGAACCGGGCCGGCTGTTCATCACCACCGTGCCGTCCGCACGCTGCACCAGCCTGGCCTCGCCCACGACGGGGTAGCCGTCGCCCATCGGCACCTCGCCGCCGGACTGCCACGTGGCGCCGTGGTCGTCGCTGTAGACGGTGGAGGCGCCGTAGTGGCGATCGGCGGTGGGGACGCCGGTGATGATGGTGCGGTGGGACACGGTGAGCAGCAGCCGGCCGGAGTCGAGCTGGATGCCGTGGCCGGGCCCCGGACCGTGCATCGCCCAGTTGTACGGGAAGTGGTCGAAGAGCCCGGCCAGGCTGCGCGGTTCGCTCCAGGTGACGCCGCCGTCCTTGCTGGAGATGACGTACACCGTGCTGGAGTCGGCGGAGCAGCTCGTGTTCTCGGGTAACTGCACGCAGAGCCCGTGGAAGAGGAACACCTCGCCGGTCACCCGGTCCACCACGAAGGTGGGGTTGGACCAGGACTCGCCGTCGACGGACGCCGCCACCGTCTGCGACGGGTGCCAGGTCTTCCCCCCGTCGGTGCTGCGGCGGACGAGCAGGTCGTGCGGTCCGGCGTCGCACACTTTGTGCCGGCCTTCCGTGCAGGCCAGGATCGTGTCGTCGGGCAGGACGGCCAGGCCGTACACGTGGTAGCTGGCCAGCGGATCCACGGCGGAGTCCCACAGGGTGGCCTCCGCGAAGAACGGCTGGGGCCCGGCCGGCGGCGCCGGGGCGGGGGCGGGGAGGGCGGCCGCGGCGGCGCCCGCCGCGAGCCCGCCGGCGAAGGCCCCCCCGCG
>NZ_JBSGFQ010000112.1:0-41899 GCF_053603495.1 Nonomuraea sp. NPDC004186
AGAGGAGACCCTGCAGGTACGGCACCTCGCCCTCCGCCGGCTCCTGCGTCACTACCTGGCCACCGTCCGCACGATCAGCCGGAAGCTGAACAGGGTGCTCCTGACCGCTCAGCTCGGAGCGGGCGTGCTCCAGCGCGGCGGTCAGCTCGGGGGTGCGGCGGCTCGGATCGACGGCCTCGGCCTCCTCGATGAGCAGGTCGAGCAGGGTACGGTCGTCGCTCATGGACAGGAACTCGATCTCCGCCACGTTGGTGTTGCCCGACGGGAAGGCGACGCGCAGCCACGGGTAGGCCGCGGTCCGCGGGAGCGGGACGGAGTACCACTGCGCCGCGTCTACCCCGCTGACCGTGTGCAGGTCGGTCCAGGTGGCGCCGCCGTCGGCGGATCCCCTGAACACGGCGCCGTTCAGCCGCGTGACGTGGGTGGAGCGCGGGTGGTAGCGGACCGCGTCCAGCGCGACCACCGCCGGCAGGCGCACGTCGATCCAGCCCGCCGAGGTGGTGGTGTCGGTGGCGGTGGCCAGGTCGCCGTCGAAGGCGCGCCAGCCGTTCTGGGCCTTGGTGCCGCCGCCTCCCCACGCTTCGGTGGACGCCTCCACCATGGACGGCTCGACGGTCACCTTCTTCAGTAGCGTGCCGACCGGCACGAGCTGCTCGACGGCGGCGTAGATCCGGTCGATCAGCTCGTCCTCGTCGCCACCCGCCTTCGCCTCGGCGATCGCCCGGGTGAGCAGGTAGTGGCTGCCCTTGGTGTAGTCGGCGGCGGGCAGCTTCTCCGTCTCGGCGATCACGGTGGCGAGCGGTTCGGCCGTCGCCATCAGCAGGCCCGAGCCCGGCCGTTCGGCGCCGTCCGCGCCGATCGCCGCGATCCGGTAGAAGCGGGTGCCATGCCGCAGCGGTTCGTCGGTGAAGTCGAAGGTCAGCGCGCTGGACAGCACGGGGCGCCAGGCGGCGCTCACGCCGTCCTTGCGGTAGACGGTGAACCGGGTGGCGGCGTCCGGCTTGCTCCAGCGCAGCGTCACCTGGTCCCGGGCCCGCTCCACCCGGGCGTACAGCGTCCCCTCGCGGTCGGGCGACACCGTGACGTGGGTGAACGTGGCCGCCGCGGCCGCCGCGACCCCGGCGTACACGCCTTCGGGGAAGGGCGTGAACAGCTCCGCCACGTACGACCACGACCGGCCGTCCTTGCTCGCCCACGCCCGCACGATCTGGGCGTCGGCGTCGCGTACGAGCTTGACGAACGGGTACTCGGCCGCGGTGTAGCCCTGGATCCCGGCGTCGATCGGGCTGCGCCGGTCGTCCTGCCAGTCGTGCCGGGAGTCGCGGGTGCGATTGCGCAGGACGAGCCGGCCCGAGGCGTCCGCGCCGAAGTAGATGTAGCGGGCGTCGGCCCGGAGCATCACACCTGCAGCCGGGCCCCGCGCCTGCTCGATCCGGGCGATGACCGACCCGCTGCCGGTGAGCACCTCGTTCGAGAACAGCAGGGTGTCCTTGATGTCACGCTTGTCCACGTAGTAGTCGTCGCCGTCGCCGAGGCCCTTGCCGTCGCCCCCGGTGAGCTCGACGCGGTACCCGTCCGCCTTGATGCGGCCCGCGACCTCGCCGACGCGGTCCACCGGCGCGGCGGGCGGCTGGACGGCCTGCGAGGCCCAGCCGGAGCCGTGGCGGTTCACGCCGGTCACGGTGTAGGCGCCGGACTGCCTGCCGGCCTCGTACGTCGTGCCGCGGACCCCGGTGGCGACCACCTTGCCGTCGCGCCTGATCGTGTACGACTCGGCGCCGGCGGCGGGCTTCCACGTGAGGGTGACGCCGTCGCGGTCGCGCAGCGCCTGGACGAAGTCCACGTGGTGCGGCTTCGGCCGCTCGGCCACGGCGCCGTCCAGCCTCAGCACCATCGCGGTCTCGGGCGGCACGCTCACCGCGCCCCCGGCCACCCGCCTGCCCGAGACCAGGTCGACCGCGTCGCCGGGCACGTCCAGCGAGAACGAGCGCTTGTTGCCGTAGTCGTCCCGGGTGGTGTTGAAGGCGAACACGTAGTTCCCGTAGCGGGCGGTCAGGAAGTCCGCGTATCCGGAGTAGGGGGTGTCGAACTCGTAGTTCTCCCGCCGCACGGTGCCGACGCCCGGCTGGTAGGCGGCGGGCAGGATCTCACCGGCCAGGGCCTGCGGCAGGCCGCCGTCGCCCTTCTGCTGGTCCTCCATGAAGTCGACGTCGATGTTGTCCATCCGCAGGTTGTAGTCGCGGTAGGCGAACTGCGTGTCCGTGGCGATCTGCACGACGTTGTGGTGGTCCTTGTCCAGGACGTGCAGCCGCCCGTTCCCGGCGACGCCGCGCTGCCGTTCGAACAGCGAGCCGAAGATCCGGGTGTCGCCGTCGCGTACGGAGACGAACATGTCGTCCACGTCCGCGAACGCGAACCGCTCGTAGCGGGCCGGGTCGACGCCCAGGGCGGCGAGCTCCGCGGGCGTGTACGCGGCGAAGTCCGTCTGCGGGAGCACGGCCCCGGCCGCCGGACGGGCACGCAGGTAGGCGTAGGTCTCGGGCAGCCACATGTCGTACTTCCGCTTCGCCTCCACGGAGGAGAAGGTGTTGAAGTACTGGTTGTCGGCGATCTGCTGCTGGACGAACCCGGCCGCCTCGTTCGCGTAGCGCCGGTACGGCTCCCACTCCGCGCCCGCGTAGCGCTCGGCGTGCTCGGACATGTGCTTGTCCAGCGTGACGTACTCCATCGTGCGGCCCTCGGTGTTGCGCAGGGCGTAGGCGGGCCAGCCCGGGTAGCTCGTGTTGCGCTCGTCCACGACCATCTCCGCCAGGGCCACCCGCTTGCCGTTGTCGTCCGTGCCGGTGTAGCGGGTGAAGCCGCGGGCGTGCAGGTTCTTCAGCGCCAGCTTGAGGATCTCGTCGTTGAGCTTCTCGTCGCCCTGGTGGCCCCAGGTGCGGAAGAAGTACTCCGGCAGGTAGTTGGTGGCCTCGCCGTAGTTGGCGACGAAGGTGTTCTCCCTGGTCAGGCCGGCCTTGGTGATGCCGGTGTAGTGCTCGCCGTACGGCAGGCGGCGCACCACGCGCCCGTCGGGGCCGAGCTTGCTCCTGGCCAGGCCCTTGCCCACGATCTGCGCGAAGTCGTCGGTGAAGCGGGCGGTGGTGTCGTGGTAGAAGAGCGAGTGGTAGAGGTCCAGGTCCTTGCCGTCGGGCCCCACCAGCACCTCTTCGCCGAGGAAGGGCTCGACGCCGAGCGCCTCCAGCAGGATCCGGTGGCTCCTGGCCTTGCCCTCGTAGAAGCGCGACCCGATCACCCGCAGGCCCTCGTGCGCCTCCCACGCGCCCTCGTAGGTGTACATCACCTGGTTGTAGATGTAGGACAGGCGCGCGCGGGCGAAGTCGAAGTTGGCCTTCAGCACCCGCTCGTACGCCTCGCGCCGGGACAGCTCCCCGCCGTCCCAGTCCACGCCCTTGAGCGAGGACGGCCCGTCCTGCGTGCCGGTGACGAAGGGCTCGTCCAGGAACGCCTCGAACTCCTTCGCGCCGTACACCTCGGGGATCAGGTTCTCCACGATGTACAGCGCCTCGCCCAGGGCCCCGTAGTAGCCGCCCCAGTCGCCCTGGTGACCGCCCCGCAGCAGCAGCCGGGTGTCGGCGTAGTAGTCCTTGACGTGGTTGTCGATCGCCTTGAACAGCCGTCCCAGCGCCGCCTTCTTCAGCTCGGGCGTGTTCGCCGGCGTCCACGGCTCCAGCAGCGCCGAGGCGTAGAAGCGCAGGTCGTCCTGGTAGCGGACGATCGACAGCTTCGCCGTGGGCGAGGCGTCGAGCTGCCCGCTGTACTGGTTGAACAGGTCGATCTGGCTCTTCCGGTAGCGGTCGACCATTGCCTGCTTCTCGGCGTCGGCCGGCCCGGGCGCGGGCGTGGTGTCCGGGGTGACCGTCCCCTGCTTCTCGCCGGAGACGTCCAGGTACGCGGTGGTGTGCGTGTAGGCCCGGTAGTAGCCGCGCGAGTCGGCGGTCACGGGCTGGGCGAACCCGGCGTCGTACGTCCGGACCGTCATCTCCACGACCCGCCGGCCCAGGGTGTGGCCGAGCGGCAGCATGATCGTGTTGTAGTAGAACCGGCCCGGCAGCGCCTTGCTCGACCCGAGGTTGATCGCCTCGTAGTCGCCCGAGCGCCGGTAGCCGATCTGCTCGCCGTTGACGTAGGCGATCGTCTTGTAGGGCGAGACGTCGCTCCCCCAGAACTTCAGCGTGAAGTAGTTCTGCGCGACCGGATCGACCGCGACCCTGAACCGCAGCTCACCGCCCTTGACGGTGGGCGGCGAGGTCGGCTTGGCGACGCGGGCGGGCTCTCCCAGCGCCCCTTCGACCACCGCGGTGGAGGCCGCCTGCAGCGCGTGCGCGCTCTCGGACTCGGTGTCGCCGAACGTGACCACGTCCACGTGTCCGGCGGGCAGAGGGGCGGCCATCGCGGGGGGCGCGGCGAGGAAGGGCAGCAGCAGGATCGCGGCGAGCGGGCCGCCTAACCGGTGCCGAATGAGCATGGCGGATCTCCCGATAGAAAACGTTCTCCCCGGAGAGTAGGCCGCAGTGAGATGCCCGACAAGAACCCGTTACCCAGGCGTTACATAGGTGATCAGTTCAAGTCCGACGTTTCACCAGTTCAGAGGCATGATTGATGGCCGGAAATCCAGGAATGCGCTTTCCCCTCTTGCCGACCCCGCCGGGACGCGCTTACGCTGGGCGCACTCTGATAGGTACCGTTAACTACGCTCGCTGGCTCAGAAGGTCCAGAACTCGTTCGCGTTCTCCTTGGTCGCCAGCTTGACCGGGACCGCCACCGTCTTGGCGACCGTCTGGCCCTTGGCCACCTTGATGGCGTCCTGCACCGCCTGCCAGCCGATCAGGCGCGGCTGCTGGGTGACCGTGGCGGCCATGCTGCCCGCCCGCACCGCCTTGATCCCGTCCGGCGTGCCGTCGAAGCCGACGACCTTGACGTGGCCCGCCTTCGGCCCCAGGGCCTGGATCGCGCCCAGCGCCATCTCGTCGTTCTCCGCGAACACCCCGTCGAGGCCAGGGTGGGACCGGATGAGGCCCGTCATGACGTTCAGGCCCTTGGCCCGGTCGAAGTCGGCCTGCTGCGTGGCCACGACCTTGATCTTCGGGTACGCGGCGATGCCGTCGGTGAAGCCCTTGCTGCGGTCTCGGGAGGCGGAGGTGCCGGCCGTGCCGCGGAGCACGATCACCTCGCCCTTCCCGCCGATCTGCTTGGCCAGCTCCTGCGCGCCGAGCTTGCCTCCGGCCAGGTTGTCCGAGGTCAGGGTCTGCGCCACCGAGGCGTGGTTGATGGCGCGATCGGCCGCGATCACCGGGATGCCGGCCAGGTTCGCCGCTCTGACCTCCGTGGCGAGCGCGTTGGAGTCGACCGGGTTGATGATGACCGCTTTCAGCTTGCGGCTGGTGAAGCCCTGGATCTGCGTCGCCTGCCGGGAGGCGTTGTTCTGGGCGTCGGCGACGGCCAGCTTGGCCCCGAAGCGCTGCGCGGCCGCCTCCGCCCCGTCGCGGAACTGGACGAAGTACGGATTGTTCATCGTCGAGACCGACAGGCCGATGGTGAGGCCCTCCGTGGCGTCGCCGTTGGCGGGCACGCCACAGGCGGCCGCGCCCAGAGCGAGACCGGCAATGGCGTACGCGAGACTTCGCATGATCATATCTTCTCGTTGGGCTTCAGCCCCGCTGCGAAAGGGCACCGACGCGGGCGGCGAGCGCGCTCCACACGCACCCGTGACCGCCCGGCCGCTGCGCTGAGGCCGGGCAGCGGCACGAACGGCCACCACGTAACCGCTGGTCAGAGTGTATGTGATGGTCTTCACGTTTGCCGAACCCGAGTTGTGAGACCGTCATCACGGCGACGGCGCGAACCCCAGGAGACTCAATGGTCCCAGCCGGCCACCAGTTCCACGAACGTCGCCGGATGCTCCACGTGCAGGAAATGCCCGGAATCCGGCCACACCACGGTCCTGGATCGCGGGTGACCGGGGAGATCCGCCTCCCACCGCGCGGCCTCCGGCACATTGTGCACGGCGAGCACCGGACAGGCCCGTCTGGCCAGATATCGCTCCGATTCCCGCCGCACCCCGAACGCACCCGGCACGGTGTACATCCCGGCGTAGCACTCGGCCAGCACATGACCTGGCGTGGCCAGCAGCTGCCCGGTGATCGGCGCGGGCAGCGGCCCGAGCTGCCGCAGCGCGGCGGCCACACCGTCGGCGCGCAACGCCGCCAGGCGCCCGGGGATGAGCCGTTCCTCCTCCTCGTCGGCGCCGTAGGCGGGGGCGACCACGACCAGCCCGCTGACCAGCTCCGGGTGCTCGACCGCCAGCGCGGTGACCACCTGGGCGCCCATGGAGTGCCCGACGGCCAGCACCGGCTCGTCGAGCAGCGGCACCAGGTCGCGAGCCAGGTCGACGGGCCGGTACCCGGTCGCCGGGACCGGGGAGCGGCCGTGGCCGCGCAGGTCGGGGGCGATGACCCGGCGGCCCCCGAAGTCCAGGGCCCGCCACAGCCGGTGGTCGCCGCCCCAGCCGTGCACCAGGAGCAGCGGCGAGCCGCCCTGGCCCCAGGTGTCGACGTGCAGCCTCATGGGGTGCCCCAGGTGCTGGAGAAACCGGTGTTGCTCATGTGCGGTAGCTGATCTGCTCGAAGCGCGCCGAGCAGCCCTCCCCCGCCAGGTCCTGCACCCAGAACCCCACGAACGCGCCGGTGAAGCCGAAGGCCCGCACCTTCCCGTCGATGAACTCGTCGGCGTGCTCGTCCGACAGGATCGTGGCGTCCAGGTCCGGGCCGTGGTTGAAGCGCACGACCGGCCCGTCGAACTCCACGCGCAGCTCGACCTCGCCTCCCACGGGGCCGAGCAGGCGCTCGGTGCGGGTCCCCTGGTCGCTGGTGGTCAGCACCAGGCCGTCGGCGGTCACGGCCAGGTAATGCCAGTTGCGCGAGTTGTAGTAGGCGACGATGCCCGCCCACTGGTGGACGCTGTCCGGCTCAAACCGCATGACCGTTTCCAGGGAGCACTTCCGGTCCGTGACCCGGCGGGCGACCAGGCTCGGGGTGCGCAGGCCGTACGGGGACTGACCGCCCTGGACGGTGAGCCCGCCCTGGTCGGCGGTCAGCCAGTCGGGCGAGGCGGGCCGCCGCAGCGTGCTCCAGTCCGGCCCGAGCCCGCCGGGGGACGGCGAGCCGCCGTTCCAGCCCTCGCTCGCCGGCCACGGGTGCGCGGGCAGCTCGGGGGCGGCCACCTCGACGGCGGGCACGCCGCCCGCCACGCGCGGCCAGCCGTCCTCCCAGGTCACGCGCTGCAGCGCGGTCTCGCGCCCGAGCACGCACCTGCCGTTGTGGTACGGCCGGGCCATCAGGTGGGACAGATACCACTCCCCCGTCTGCGTCTCCACCAGGCAGCCGTGCCCGGCCTTCTGCAGCTCCAGGCTCCGGTCGTGACGCGAGGTGAGCATGGGCCCCGCCGGGTCCTCCTCGTACGGCCCCGACATCGAGCGGGAGCGCAGCACCGTGACCCCGTGCTCGTAGCCGGTGCCGCCCTCGGCCACCATCAGGTAGTACCAGCCGTCGATCTTGTAGAGGTGCGGGCCCTCGGTGACCTTGCGGTTGGGCAGGATGAGCTCGGGTTTGCCGCCGTCGAGGGGCTGCAGCTCGATCCCGGCGAACCCGCGGCCCGGCCGGGAGTCGAAGACCATGTTGAGCAGCCAGCTCCGGCCGTCCTCGTGGTAGAGGGAGGCGTCGAAGCCGCGGCCCGGCAGCCGGACCGGGTCGGACCACGGCCCCTCGATCGAGGGCGCGGTGATCAGGTGGTTGGCGATGTCCTTGTAGCCGAGGGCGTAGTTGTCCATCACGCCGTAGACCAGGTGGAACAGCCCGTCGTGATAGGTCAGGTCGGGCGCCCAGACGCCCCCTGAGTCGGGCACGCCGGACAGGTCGAGCAGCCCGCGCCCGGTCAGGACGCCGCCCAGCGGGCGCCAGTTGACCAGGTCACGGGAGTGGTGCACCCGGACGCCCGGATACCACTCGAAGGTCGAGGTGGCCAGGTAGTAATCCTCTCCCACCCGCACGATCGAGGGGTCAGGGTCGAAACCGGGCAGGACGGGATTGCGGATCATACGATCTCCACACTCTTTCCAGCAGGAAGCTCAACTTCTCGGCGCAGGCCCGAGGCACGGTGAACAACGGTAACGGTCTGGTCGATCAGCGAGATGGTCCCGGCCCGGACACCGTCGCCCCAGGGGGCGCGACGGGCCGGGCAAGGAGCGCATCAGTCCTCCAGGAAGAGCACCACGGTGCTGAGGGGCGCGACCTCGATCGGGGTTCCCAGGCGGACGCGGCGGCCGGTCACGAGGTCACGGGCGTGGCCGGGGCCGGTGGTGTGCAGGCGGCGGGGCCGGTCCTCGGAGGTGTTCATGCCGATGAGGTAGCGGCCGTAGGAGCAGCGGTAGAACTGGGCCTTGCCGACGAAGAGCTTCTCCACACCCGGGAAGTCCACCCCGAGCGCGGGGTCCGGGACGTCCGCGGGATACGGCCCGACCTTGAGCACCTCGCCCGCGAAGGCCTGGTGGACCTGCGGACCGGGGGGCGGGAAGCCGCCGGGCGGGATGTGGGAGGCGGCGGGGTCGTTGATGGCGAAGGAGAAGCAGACCCAGTCGGCCTCGGTCCAGGTGTCGCCGGTGGGCGTGACCTGGCACTGCTGCCGGACGGTGGCGACCCGGTGGGTGTCCGGGGTGATGTGGTGGACCCGGGCCAGGTCGTTGACGGCCTGCCGGGCGCGCCAGTAGAGGGAGGCGTAGAGGATCTCCTTGCCGTTCTTGATCGCGACGACGCCGTTCTCCTCGTCGGAGAAGACGAAGGCAGGGGCGTCCCAGTCCATGGGGAACCGCGTGCCGCTCGCCGGCAGCGCCTGGAAGGCGGGCCAGTCGCGCTGCACGAGGCGCAGGGCGTTGAGCCCCACGCGCGGCCAGGTGTTGGTGAGCAGCAGGTCGAGGTGGCCGAAGAACTGGTTGTCGGCGATCATGCGCTGGGCGTGCCCGGCGATCGCGGGGTCGCCGAGCACGGCGGCGGCCATGGCGGGGTGGCCGTCCCAGGCCAGGCGCTGGGCGTAGACGACGTCGCCGGGATAGTGGTCGTCGCGCCAGCCGACGGCGGCCTCCATGCGCATGGTGCGGTAGCCGTCGTTGTCGACCTCGGGGTAGCGGAAGACGGCCCGCGCGTTGATCATCTTGATCAGGTGCGCCTTCAGCTCGGCGTCCTCGACGCCGTCGAAGCGGGTGACGGCCTCGTAGAGCAGGACCAGCCAGTCGGTCACCTCGCCGTAGTTGCCGACGTAGCCCAGCTCCCTGGTCAGGCCCTTGCGGGTGACCTGGTGGAAGTGCTCGCCGAGGATCTTGCTGGGGGTGCCGGAGGCGTCCTCGCGGCCGAGGAAGGGCTTCAGGCCGACGGACTGGTGGATGTAGTCGCGGGCCTTCTCCTCGGTGAGCGGCGCCTTTTCCGGATTTATCAGCATCAGGGCGCGGTTGCAGCGGTAGATGCCGAGCGCGCAGATCATCGTCTGGTTGCTGTAGTGCGGCATGTGCTGGCGCCAGTACGAGATCGACTCGGCCAGCATCCTGGTGTACGCGTCCCGCCGTACCGGGAGATCGCCCTGGACCGGCGGGGTGGCCCCGTCGAGCGGCGTGACCTCGACGTCGTCGAACCAGGCGGTGCCGCCGCCCTCGACGCGGACGTCGAGCCGGAGCTCGACCGCGGTGGCCGGGGTGGTCAGCTCGGCGGTGATCTGCGTCCAGTCCCGGGTGCCGGCCGGGGCGTAGAACTTGTTGTCGGTGCCGACGATCTTGCCGGCGGCGTCGTAGAAGAGCACATCGAGGTAGGCGCCCGGGGCCACGACGTCCTCGGTCCTGACCCAGACGCCGTAGCGGTGCCGGCCCTGGCCGATGAGGGTGCGGTTCTGGGCGGTGTTCCAGCCCGCGGCGGCCCCGGCGGCGACGGTGACCTTGACCGAACGCGAGCCGCCGCGCTTGACCGTGTCGTCCCAGAGCCAGGTGGCCGTGCCGGCCCACCGGGCGGTGTTCCAGGAGGCGGGGGCGGTGCCGCCGCGCTCGAAGCCCGGGTTGGGCGCGCCCACGGGCCGCCCGCCGACCGGGCGCTCCAGCCGGTCGCCCAGGACGTCGCGGAGCAGCAGGAGCGCTGTGCCGACCTTGGCGAAGCCCTCCCACTGCTGGTCGGAGGCGGTCAGCACGGTCGGGTCGGTGAGCCACTTGGTGTAGCGGGCGTCGATGGCGGCCAGCACCTGGTCGATCGCGTCCGGAGCCTGGTGGGCGGGGCTCTCGGGCCAGAAGTAGCCCTCGGCCAGCCCCTGGAAGGCCCAGGAGTCGAGCGAGGCGGGGTTGCCGTCGAGCCAGTTGCGGTGCTCGCGCAGCACCCTGGCCTTGATGTCCGCCAGCATCTCGGGGCCGGGCGCGGGCCGGACGGGCGCGTCGGGCGCCGGCCCCTGGATGCCGTCGCCGGGGAAGTACGGCTCGGTATGGGTGTAGATCCGGTAGAAGGGGCGGCTGGGCTTGTCCATCGAGCGGTAGAACTCGGCCGCGTTCTGCCCGTAACCCCAGATCCGGCCCATCGACCGGATCTCCAGCGTGACCTGCTCGCGGTCGCGGGTCATCGCCTCGGGCAGCGGCAGCGTGTGGAAGTGGAAGCGGCCCGGCGAGTGGGCATCCTGGCTGAGGATGTCCAGCGGGTCGACCGCGCCCAGGTGGTAGTGGCCGACCTGCGCGCCCGCGCAGAAGAGCTGGAGCCGGGACTGGTCGGCCTCGCTCGCGGCCCGGTCGCCGCCCCACAGCTTGATCGTGACGTACGTGGTGCCGCGCGGCGCGCACTTGACGGTGAAGGAGACCGTGCCGCCCCAGACCCCGGCGGGCTCCTGCGGGTTGAGCACGCGGGCGGAGCGGCCGAGCGCCCCGGCCACCACCGCCGACCGGTCGGCGGTCACCGCGTGGGCGCTCTCGGAGGCCTCGTCGCCGAAGACCACCACGTCCAGCGGGGCCTCACGGCCCGTCGTGGCGGCGGCGGCCTCGCCGTTCCATAACCACGTGGCGGCGGCCAGCGCGCCGGAGGACGCCAGCACGGTCCTCCGGCTGAGGGGGAGCGCCATCGTCACTGGCCCTTCAGGTAGGCGTCGGCCTGCTTGGCCATCTCGGCCTGGACCTTGGCCAGGCCCGCCCGCTCCAGCGCCTTCTTCAGCTTGTCCAGCCCCTGGTCGACATCGACCGCGCCGATGAACAGCGGGTTCGCGAACTGCGTCATGGCCGCGGTGACCTGGGTGTTCTCCCGCTTGATCGGCTCCGGGTCGGGGACGAAGCTGGCGTAGGGGTCGACGGTGAAGTTGTCGATGTCCTGCGCCCAGTCGAACCACTTGGCCTCGGACTCGGTCATGCCCTTGACCCGGCGCTCCAGCTTGGCCCGCCAGGCGAGGGCGAAGCCGGGGAAGGTGTAGGTGGACAGCTGCTCGTACTTGTCGTCGCCGACGGGGTTCCAGTCCTTGCCGGGGAGGCCGTAGTTGATCAGGTCGTGGTTCTCCTTGATCGACACCCAGTCCTGCAGCTGCATGGCCTTCTCGTTGCTCTCGCCCTTGGCGTTGAGCACGACGAAGTTGTCACTCTGGAACGTCTGGTACGGCTTGGCGCTCTCGCCGCCCTTGAGCGGCATCACGTTCGCGATCATCGCGCCCGGCACGTTCTTGGTCAGCTCGGGCAGCCCCGTGGAGGACAGGCCGTCGGTCATGGCCCAGCCGGTGGCGACGCGGCCGGCCTTGAACTGGGAGTCCAGCGCCTTCGAGTCCAGGGTGAGGGCGTTCTTGTTGATCAGCCCGTCCTGGTAGTACTTGCGGATCTTGCGCAGCGCGTCCACCATGCCCGGGGCCTCCCACCACGGGATCGGGTTGGACGAGCCGGTCTGCTTGCCGTCGGCGGCCAGGACGAAGTTGAGCGAGTCGCCGGTGAAGGAGGCGATGCTCATGGTGGGGTTGTCCCACATGTAGGGGTTGAGCCAGCCGACCGGGTTCCACGCCACCAGCAGCTTGGGCATCCGGGAGCTGACCCCGATCGGGATGATGTCCTTGTTCTTCTGCTTGACGTCGTACCAGAACTTCTCCAGCCCGGCGAAGTCCGTGATGTCGCTCATGCCGAGCTTCTCCGCCAGGTCCTGGCGGATGCTGAAGTGGTGGAAGCGCGCGACCGAGTTGATCTGGGGCAGGCCGTAGAGCTTGCCGCTCCACCGGTTCAGCTCGATGATCTTCGGGTCGATCGTGGCGGTCAGGTTGGGGTACTTGCCGCTGGACAGCAGGCTGCTCAGCTCGACGATCGAGCCGCTGGCCGCGAGCTGGGTCATGTTGAGCCAGCGCGCCTGCAGCGCGGTGTCGAACTTCTCCCCCGCGGTGAACTTGAGCAGCGCCTGCTGGCCGTAGCTGGTCCACGGGATGAACTGCGGCTTGATGGTGAAGCCCAGGTCCGCCTGGAGCTTCTTGTTGACCTCGGCCAGGACGGCGTCCCAGCCGGCCGGAACGTCGCCGGGGAGCAGCAGGCTCAACGCGAGCGCGCCGGCGCTCTGGGCGCCGCCGGTGGCCTGCGGCTTCTGGGAGTCGTCCGAGCAGGCGGCGAGGAGGGCGGCCAGGGACAGGCCGCCGCCGGTGGCCAGCAGGCGGCGCCGCGACATGAGGTGGTGGGACACGGTAACTCCTGAGGTGGGGGGAGCGGGATCAGCCCTTGGTGGCACCGAGGGTGATGCCCTTGACGAAGTAGCGCTGGGCGAAGGGGTAGGCGAGCAGGATCGGGCCGATGGCGACGGTGGTGAGCGCCAGCCGGAGCTGGTAGACGGGGGTGGCCGCCTCGGCCAGCTGCGGCAGCATCTGCGTGAACGAGATGTTGGAGATGAGGTTCTGCAGCACGAGGGGCAGCGGGAACTTGTGCACGTCGTCGATGAACAGCAGCGCCATGAACCAGTCGTTCCAGTAGTGCACGGCGTAGAAGAGGCCGACGACGGCGAGGATCGGCTTGGACAGCGGGATCGCGATCGTGAAGAAGATGCGCAGCTCCCCCGCGCCGTCGATCTTGGCCGACTCGAAGATCGACTCCGGCAGCTGGCGGAAGGCGCTGACCTGGACGAAGACCAGGAACGGCATGACCAGCAGCGGCAGGATCACCGAGAAGTAGCTGTTCTGCAGCTTCAGGTACTGCGTGACCAGCAGGTAGAGGGGCACCAGGCCGCCGGAGAACAGCATCGGCAGGTAGGAGAAGACGGTCAGCGGCCGGCTGAGGCCGGGCAGCCGCCGGGCGATCACCCAGCTCAGCCCCGAGGTCACCGCCAGGGACAGGGCCGTGCCCACGACCGTGATGAAGACGCTGGCGAAGTAGGCGTTCAGCACCGCCGGACCCGTGAAGATCATCTTGTACGCGGTGAGGTCGAAGGCCGCGGGGAACAGGCTGTAGCCCGTCGTGGCCAGCTCGGACTCGCTGGTGAGGGACCCCGAGATGATCATCCAGAACGGGATCGCGCAGGCCAGCATGGCGAAGGAGACGCCGATGACGCTGACGATCGTGAACGGTTCCAGCTTCTTGCCGCTCATAGGACGCTGGTCTCCTTCGAGTACTTGCGCTGGATCAGCACCGCGATCACCACGAGGACGAAACCCACCACCGACTGGAACAGGCCGATCGCGGCGGTGGTGCCGAAGTCGCCGAGCTGGCGCAGGGCGCGGAAGACGTAGGTGTCGATGACGTCCGTGCTGTCGAACAGGGTGCCGTTGTCCCCGACGATCGCGTAGATGGTGCCGAAGTCGCCGTAGAAGATCCGGCCGACCCCCAGCACCAGCAGGACCGCCGCGGTGGGCTTCAGCAGCGGGAGCGTGATGCGCCAGGCCATCTGGGCCCGCGAGGCTCCGTCGATCATCCCGGCCTCGTAGACCTCCTCGGGGATGCCGGTGATCGCGGCCAGGAAGATGACGCTCAGGTAGCCCCCGAGCTGCCAGATCTTCACCACGGTGAGGATCCACGGCCACGGCCCCGGCTCCGTGTACCAGTCGACCGAGGGGAACCCGAGGCCCCCGAGGGCGTCGTTGACCGCCCCGCCCCCGCCGGAGGCCCCGGCCAGCAGCACCTGCAGGATGATGCTGATCACGACCGGGGAGACGAAGTAGGGGAAGAAGACGACGGACTGGGAGACCCGCTTGAAGAACGTGCTGCGGATCTCGTTCAGCATGATCGCCAGAACCATGCCGGCGGCCAGCGTCGCGACCAGGAACAGGATGTTGAGGAAGAGGGTGTTGAACAGGATCCTCGCCGCGTCCCCGGACTCCAGGAAATAGCTGAAGTTCTCCAGCCCGTTCCACGGGCTGCCGAAGATCCCCTGGCTGACGTCGAACTCCTTGAACGCCACCACCAGGCCGGACATCGGCAGGTAGCTGAAGACAAGGAAGAAGGCGACGGCCGGCAGGGCGAGCAGCCCGATCGTCCAGTTCGTACGGACCGCCCTGCGTCGGACGCGGCGCCTGTCCGGCGGCCCGGAAGGCGGTCTCGTCTGAGGCTCTGGCCTCGTCTGTAGCGTGCTCATCACCGAAGTCCCGTCTGAGGCGGCAGCAGGTGGTTCTCTAGGTTGATAGAAACCGGTCGCTGCGAACGCTACGTCCGACCGGCCAGCACGTTCAAGGCTGCGTTACAGAGACGTTACAGATCAGCGCAGGCCAGCCGGGAGATCCTGGTAAGACGCGCCTTCGAGTTAATCGGGGATTGCCCGTTGACCACAGAGGGCTGCGCTCCTAGTTTAGAAACCGGTCTCTATCGAATGGAGGGCTTCCCCCGTGTCCCCACGCCCGAAGGCGCTGTTCGCCATGCGCGAGGAACATCTCGCTCTGCTCTTCCCCGCGCCCTTGCTGCGGCGGCTGGACACGCTGGCCGACATCGACGTCGCCGTGGTCGCCGAGCGGTTCGACGACCCGCGCGTGGCCCTGGCCGACGTCGAGATCCTCATCACCGGCTGGGGCTGCCCGCCGATCGACGAGGCGCTGCTGGCCGCCGCGCCCCGCCTGCGCGCCGTCCTGCACGCGGCCGGCTCGGTGAAGGGCATGATCAGCCCCGCCTGGTGGGAACGCGGCCTGCTGGTCTCCTCGGCCGCCGAGGCCAACGCCGTCCCGGTGGCCGAGTACACCGTCGGCGCGATCCTGCTGGCCGGGAAGGGGGTCTTCGCCCTCAACCAGCGCTACCGGCGCGACCGCTCCTTCACCCTGGCCAAGATCGAGCCCGGCATCGGCAACAACGGCCGCACGGTCGGCATCGTGGGCGCCTCCCGCATCGGCCGCAAGGTGCTCGAACTGCTGGCGCCGTACGACCTGGACCTGTGCCTGTACGACCCCTACACCCGGGTTCCCGGCGTACGGCAGGAGTCGCTGGAGGAGCTGCTGCGCCGCAGCGACATCGTCAGCCTGCACGCCCCCGCCACCCCCGAGACCGAGCACATGCTCGACCGGGCGCGGCTGGCGCTGATGCCGGACGGCGCGGTCCTGATCAACACCGCGCGCGGGTCGCTGGTCGACACCGACGCGCTGATCGGCGAGCTGAAGTCCGGGCGGCTGTCGGCGGTCCTCGACGTCACCGAGCCCGAACCGCTGCAGCCCGACTCGCCCCTGTTCGACCTGCCCAACGCCTTCCTCACGCCGCACATCGCCGGCTCGCACGGCAACGAGCTGTCCCGGATGGGTGCCGTCGCCCTGGACGAGCTGGAACGGCTCATCGCCGGGCTGCCGCTGGCGCACCAGGTGACGCACGAGGACCTGGACCGGGTGGCCTGATGGAGGTGACCTGGCGCGACCTCGTCCTCGACCTGGCCGCCGGAGCTCCGCCCCGGCTGCTGGCGATCGGCCCGTTCCGGGGCAACGGCCGCTCGGCGCTGCCGGTGGTGCAGATCGAGGTGACCGGCCGGGGCAGGAGCGGCACGTCGGGCAAGCGGCACGTGGACGGGCTGAAGCTGCGCTACGAGAGCCACCGCGCCGAGGACGAGCGCCTGACGATCCGCTCCGGCGGCGACGGCGTCTCCGTGACGACCGTCTTCCAGGCGGTCGGCCCAGTGATTGGACAGGTGATTGGACAGGTCGTCCGGTGCTGGTCGACGGTGACCGCGACGGACGAGCTGGTCCTGGAGCACGTGTCGAGCTTCGCGTTCGCCGGGCTGCCCTGGGATCTGACGGTGTGGAGCGCGCGCAACCCGTGGAGCGGCGAGTTCCGCTGGTCGGGCCGGCCGCTGGAGCTGCACGACGTCGGCATGACGCGTTTCGGCCAGACCGGGACGAAGAACCGCGTCGCACTCACCAGCACCGGCTCCTGGCCGTCCTCCGAACACCTGCCGACAGGGTGGCTGGAGTGCGCCGGCGGCACGCTCGCCTGGCAGATCGAGCACAACGGCCCCTGGCACGCCGAGCTGGCCGACCGGTTCGACGACGTCTACCTGGCGCTGTCGGGACCGTCCCAGCGCGAGCACGGCTGGTCGGCGCGGCTGGCGCCGGGCGAGAGCTTCACCACCGCGACCGCCGCGTTCACCGTGGCCGGCGACCCCGTCGCCGCCCTGACCGCCTACCGCCGGGCCGTGCGCCGGCCGCACCGCGACAACGCCGAGCTGCCCGTGGTGTTCAACGACTTCATGAACTGCCTGATGGGCGACCCCTCGACCGAGCGCCTGCTGCCGCTGATCGAGGCCGCCGCCCGGGTCGGCGCGGAGTACTTCTGCGTCGACGCCGGCTGGTACGACGACTCGCTGGCCGGGCCCGGCGACGGCGGCGTGCCGGGCTGGTGGGACACGGTCGGCGCGTGGGAGCCGTCCACCGTGCGCTTCCCCGGGGGAATCGGCGAGGTCATCGACGCGATCAAGGGCCACGGCATGGTCCCGGGGCTGTGGCTGGAGCCCGAGGTCATCGGCGTACGCAGCGGGGTCGCCCTGCCCGAGGAGGCGTTCCTGCGCCGGGCCGGAACCAGGCTGGCCGAGTGGGGCCGCCACCAGCTCGACCTCAGCCACCCCGCCGCCGTCGCCCACCTCGACGCCGTGATCGACCGGCTGGTCCGGGAGCACGGCATCGGCTACTTCAAGTTCGACTACAACATCGACATCGGCCCGGCCGATCGGCTGCTCGAACACAACCGCGCCTACCTGGCCTGGGTCGAACGCCTGCTGGAGCGCCACCCCGGCCTGGTGATCGAGTCCTGCGCGGCCGGCGGCATGCGGCTGGACGGCGCCACCCTGGCCAGGCACTCCATCGCCTCGCTCACCGACCAGCAGGACGAGCTGCTGCTGCCCGCCATCGCCGCCGCCGCGCCCGCCGCGGTGCCGCCGGAGCAGGGCGCGATGTGGGCCTACCCCGCCGAGCGGGTCGCCTGGTCCATGGTCACCGCGATGCTCGGCCGCATCCACCTCAGCGGCCGGCTCGACCTGCTGGACCCGGACCAGCTGGCCGAGGTCGCCGAGGCGATCGGCGTGTACAAGTCCTACCGCGGCGAGCTGGCGCACGGCCTGCCATGCTGGCCGCTCGGGCTGCCCGGCTGGCAGGACGACCGCCTCGCCCTGGCCGTGGACTGCGGGGACACCGTCTACCTCGCCGTGTGGCGCAGGGGCGCGCCGTCCGCGACGATCGAGCTGCCCTGGCCCTCCGGTTGTGAGGTGACCCCGCTCTTCCCGCCGGCGACCGAGGCGGGCTGGCAGGCGGGCATGATCGGCGTCGTGTTGCCCGAGCCGTATTCCGCGGCGCTGCTCCGCCTGACGAAAGGTGCGCCTTGCCACGAAAGCTGACACCACCGAAGCCGGACGCCGCCGCGCGGGAGGCCGCGCCGCCGAAGTCCGATGCGCGGGAGGCGGCGTCGCGGAGGGCCGATGCGCGGGAGGCGGCGTCGCGGAGGGCCGCGCCCGTGGATGATCTGGAGCGGGCCACCATCCGCGACGTCGCCGCCCGCGCCGGGGTCTCCGCGTCCACGGTCTCCCGGGTCCTCAAAGGGGACTATCCGGTCGCGCAGGCCACCCGGGCCCGCGTGCTGCGGGCCATGCGCGAGCTGGACTACGTCCTCAACGTGCACGCCCGCGCCCTGTCCGGGGCCGGCACCAAGATGGTCGCCTTCGTGCTCGACGACGTCACCGGGCCCTCCTTCGCCTATGTCGCCAAGGGCGTCGAGCAGCAGGCGACCGAGGAGGGCCGGCTGTGCCTGGTGTGCGCCACGCACGGCGACCCGGCGCGCGAGCTGGCGGTCGTCGAGGCCATGCGCGAGCAGCGCGCCGACGCGGTGATCCTGGTCGGCGGCGGCTCGGCCGACGACGCCTACCGCGCTCGGATGTCGCACTTCGCGCACGCTCTGGACAAGGCGGGCTCCCGGCTCGTGCTGTGCGGGCGCCCGCCGCTCGGCGACGACGTGCCGACCACCGTCGTCGAGTACGACAACGAGGCCGGCGCGTACGCCATGACCGGCCACCTGCTCTCGCGCGGCCACCGCCGGATCGTCTATCTCGGCGCCGCCACCGCCGACGACCAGAACACCACCAAGATCGACCGCGTGGCCGGCTTCCGCCGCGCGCACGAGGACTACGGCGTCCCCTGCGATCCGGACCTCGTCCTGCCCGGCGACTTCTCCCGCGGCGCCGGTTACGAGGGGACCAGGCGGCTGCTGGCGGCGGGGACGGAGTTCACCGCGATCTTCGCGGGCACCGACATGGTCGCCGCCGGCGTGCTGGCCGCGCTGCGCGAGGCGGGCCTGCGCGTGCCCGAGGACGTGTCGGTCGCCGGCTACGACGACATCCCGCTCGCCGCCGACCTCGTGCCCGGGCTCACCACGGTGCACATTCCCACCGAGGAGCTGGGCCGTACCGCCGTGCGGCTGGCCCTGGACCCCGGCCAGCCGCAGCACGTCATCCTGGGCACGCACATCGTGGTGCGCGGATCGGTGGGCGAGAGGATCGTCAGTTGAAGGGGTTGTCGTAGGTGAACGACTTCCTCTTCCAGGTGGCCTGGTTCTGGCCGTTGAAGTTGACGCCCTCCACCTCGACCGTGACGTTCCTGACGGTGCCGCCGACGGAATCCGTCGTGCCGTACAGCTGGGCCGGATACAGGCACTCGGGTATCGTCGTGTCCCCCCAGTTCAAGCTGTACGAGGCGCGGAGGGTGGCGCGGTCGTTGATCAGGACGTACCCCCCGGCGGCGCTGTAGCTCGACTCGCGGCACAGGTAGAACTGGTAGGTGTACGTCGTGCTGTCGTTGAACTCGATCCAGCCGTAGATGCCGGCCAGCTTCCGGCTGTTGTCCCCGCGTACTTCCAGGAAGATCGGGACCTGGGCGGCCGAGTGGGCCGGCACGACCGGCACGGCGACCGCGGCCAGCAGCGTGAGAACGACGGTCAGGAGCCTGGTCGTGCGGCGTCGCAGGATGTCGGGTAACAATTCCCGCCCCCTTCTGTCTGACATGGCGTCGGCATCACCCTGCGCTGGGGGCCGTCGAGCCGTCCACTAGAGGATTCGTCGGGCCGGAATCGGGCGCGCGCTAACCTGGCTGAACGCCCGGCTGATAAGGGGGCCGGTCTCTCCTTTCACCGGCGGTTTTGGGGTGGCCGCGGGGCCCGGGGCGCAGATTCCTGTTCGTGAAAGTTTCAACGGCACAATGCGCACGATGAAGATCATGCGGGGTCTCGCGGCGGCGACGGCCTGGCTGAGCCTGCCTGCCGCCTGCGCCGTGGAAGGGTTCCCTGCACCACGTGACCGCGTTCGGCAGGGACGACGTGTGGGCGAGCGGCACCGACCCGACCCCCTCCACCCGGGCAAGGCGATCCTCCTCCACTGCGACGGCACGTCGTGGACGCGGGAGGCGATCAGCGCCGGAGGCACCGGTTACGCCGCCATCGCGGCCATCCCCGGCACCTCGGACCTGTGGGGTGTCGGTTCCGTCGGCGAGGAGACCGGCTCCGAGCAGCCTTTCATCGTGAGACGGCGCTGACCCCCTATTTCCTGCCGACCCCGCAGAATCCATCCACTTCCGGGACGTCGTCGATGTCGGGACGCCAGCGCGTGGTGGAGACGATGCCGGGGGGCAGGATCTCCAGGCCGTCGAAGAAGCGCCCGATCTGCTCGGGCGAGCGGATGGTCAGCTTGGGCGTGCCGTGCTCGTTCCAGTGGCGCACCTCCTCGCGCTTCGCCTCCGGGTTAAAGAACGCGGTGATGTGGACGAGCGCCAGGTGGCTGCCGGAGGGGACGGCGTCCAGCAGGCGGTTGATGATCGCGTACGCCTCGTCGTCGTCGTTGATGAAGTGCACGATCCCCAGCAGCATGATCGCGATCGGCTGGGTGAAGTCGAGCGTCTCGGCGGCCGCTCTCAGGATGGTGTCCGGGTCGTGGAGGTCGGCCTGGATGTAGTTGGTCCTGCCCTCCGGCGTCCCCACGAGCAGGGCCTTGGCGTGGGCGAGGACGACGGGGTCGTTGTCGACGTAGACCACGCGCGTCTCCGGAGCCAGGCTCTGGGCGATCTCGTGCGTGTTGCCGGCCGTGGGCAGCCCGGTGCCGATGTCCAGGAACTGCCGTACCCCCGCCTCGGCCACCAGATGGCGCACGGAGCGATGGAGGAAGGCGCGGTCGGCGCGGGCCGTGAAGGCGATGTCCGGATTTATCCGGCTCAACCGGTCGCCGACTTCCCGGTCCACCGCGTAGTGGTCCTTGCCGCCCAGCCAGTAGTTCCAGACCCGCGCCGAGTGTGCCACGGTCGTGTCGATCTCCGGCGGCCACCGGTCCGTGGTCGAGTTGTCTGCTGTCATTCAGAGGTCTCCAGGCTTGAGCATAAGGTCCCACCTGCGAGGTGATCATACCCATTTGCAACGAAGAGGCGGTTGTGCACTTCTCTCGAATCTGAATCTCACACGACTGGATAAATCACCCACCGAGGGCCTTTCATCCAAAGGCGCTCACCCGAAATGCCGGGCGCTCGACAAAGCATGGTAAGTTCCGGGAATTGTCTTCCGCGCGCGCAGGACCAGCGATATCGGAACAGCGCTTGACATGGTTTCTGCCGCGAATATTCGATCGCCGCACATCGGAAGGATGGCACCATGCGCGTGCGCCGGCCACGGCATGCGGGACGTAACACGGCGAGGACCACAGCGATTCTCGGGCTGTTCCTCCTGCTCGCGGCGTGCACCGGCACGCAACAGACGCCCCAGCCGAAACCGGCGGCGTCGGGGAATGCCAACGACCCCACCGACCTGCGCGGCGTCTGCCCGGCCACCATCGTGGTGCAGACCCAGTGGACGCCGCACATCACCGTCGAGGGCGGGATGTACCACCTCCTGGGCGCCGATCCCGCCATTGACGCCGGCAGGAAGCGGGTGAGCGCGCCGCTGGTCGTCCGGGGCAAGGACACCGGGGTCACGCTGGAGCTCCGGGCGGGCGGGCCGGCGATCGGCTTCACCCAGTCGTCGGCGCAGATGTACACCGACCCCGGCATCACCCTCGGCGTGCTGGGCGGCATGGACGAGGGCATCCAGATGTCGGCCACCCAGCCGACCCTCGCGGTCATGGCGTTGCTGGAGATCCACCCGCAGATCATCCTGTGGGACCCGGCCACGTACCCCACCTTCAACACCATCAAGGACATCGGCCGGACGGACACGAAGGTGCTCTACTTCGGCGGCAACACCTACATGGAGTATCTGGTGGGGGCGGGGCTGCTGAAGCGCAGCCAGGTGGACGGATCCTACGACGGGTCGCCGTCCCATTTCGTGGCCGCCGGGGGCAAGGCGGCGGTGGCCGGCTATGCCAACGCCGAGCCGTACATCTACGAAAAAGACGTGCCGCAGTGGCGCAAGCCGGTGAAGTATCAGCTGGTGTACGACGCCGGCTACCCCAACTACGGCCCGCCGCTGGTGATCCGCCCGGCCGACAAGCAGAAGCTCGCGCCGTGCCTGCGCAAGCTCATTCCCATCTTCCAGCAGGCGCAGGTCGACGTGCTGGCCGAGCCGGGCCCCACGATCGATCTCACCCTGCGGCTCAACCAGGCGTACAAGGTCGCCACCCAGTACACCAAGCCGAGCTCGGAGTTCTCTGTCCAGCAGATGAAGGCCCTCAAGCTGGCCGGCAACGGCCCCGACGACACCGTCGGCAACTTCGACACCGCCCGCGTGCAGCGGCTGATCGACATCACCAGGCCGATCTTCGCCAAGCAGAACAAGCCGGTGAAGGACGGTCTGCAGCCCTCCGACGTGGTCACCAACGACTTCGTCGACCCGAAGATCGGCTACGGCGCCGGCTGACCGGTCGGCGTGTTGCCCGTGTCCTGTCCGATGTGGTCTAGTGGCCCGGTGCTCGGTGAGGCCGCCCCCTCCGCGCTGTCCTTCTCCGGCGCGGGCAAGCGCTACGACGACGGCACGCAGGCGCTGGACAAGGTCGATCTGACCGTCGCCCCCGGCCAGTTCGTCGCGGTGGTCGGCCCTTCCGGGTGCGGCAAGAGCACTCTCCTGCGCCTGGCCGCGGGGCTGACCGACGCCACCGAGGGCTCGGTGCGCCGGGACACCACGTCCGTGGGCTACGTCTTCCAGGATCATGCCCTGCTGCCGTGGCGCACCGTCCGCGCCAACGTGGAGCTGCTCGGCGAGCTGCGCGGGCTGTCCAGGGCGGAGCGGCGGCGGCGCGCGGACGAGGCGATCGACCTGGTGGGGCTGGCCGGCTTCGCGCACCACCGGCCCCGGACCCTGTCGGGCGGGATGCGGATGAGGGTGTCGCTGGCCCGCGCGCTCACCATCCAGCCCGACCTGCTCCTGCTCGACGAGCCGTTCGGCACGCTGGACGAGATCACGCGCGAGCGGCTGCAGTCGGAGCTGCTGCGGCTGTTCGGCTTACGCCGCTTCGCCGCGGTGTTCGTCACCCACTCCGTCGGCGAGGCCGTCTTCCTGGCCACGAGGATCATCGTGCTGTCGGAACGTCCGGGGCGGATCGTCGGCGCCTGCGACGTGCCGTTCCCCTACCCGCGCCCGCCCGAGCTGCGCTTCAGCCCCGACTTCGCGCGGATCGCGGGCCAGGTGTCGGCCTGGCTGCGGGGGGCGGCCGCATGAGGTGGCTGCGGTGGGTGCCGCCGCTGCTCGTCTTCGCCCTGGTGATCGCCCTGTGGTACGCGGTCACGTACGTGCTGCTGACCCCGGACCGGCGGTTCCTGCTGCCACCGCCGGACGCCGTGGTGCGGGTGGGGCTTTTCGACCCCGTCAACCGCGCCGAGCTGTTCGCCGGCCTGCTGCTGTCCGGCCAGGTCGCGCTGCTGGGCCTGGCGATCGCGGCCGTGACCGGCGTCGTGTGCGCGATCGCCATGGCGCAGGCGAGCTGGCTGGAGCGGTCGCTGCATCCGTACCTCGTGATCCTGCAGACGATCCCGATCCTGGCGCTGGTGCCGCTGTTCGGGTTCTGGTTCGGGTTCGGGTTCTTCACCCGCGTCCTGGTCTGCGCGCTGATCGCGCTGTTCCCGATCGTGACCAACACGCTGTTCGGGCTGCGGTCGGTGGAGGAGGCCCACCACGACCTGTTCACGCTGGCGCGGGCCGGGTGGGCGGCCCGGCTGTGGAAGCTCCAGCTGCCGTCGGCGCTGCCCCACATCCTCACCGGCCTGCGCGTCTCCGCCGGCCTGTCGGTCATCGGCGCGGTGGTCGGTGACTTCTTCTTCCGGCAGGGCGAGCCGGGCATCGGCACGCTCATCGACCTGTACCGGTCCCGGCTGCAGTCCGAGCAGCTGTTCGCGGCGGTCGCGCTGGCGTCCCTGCTCGGGCTGGCCGTCTTCCTCGGCTTCGGCGCTCTGGCGCGCAGGGCGACGAGCTGGCACACGGCCGCCCGGGACGTGGCACGCTAGCCGCTCAGAGCTCTTCGAGCATGCCCTTGAGCAGCGACGGAGTCGCCTCCTTCGGAGCGGCCTGGATGGTCAAGGTGTTCATCACCTTGCTGTAGTCGTCGATGTCGGTGGGCTTGTCCAGGTACATCGCGCTGGTGAGATGCTCCAGATAGACCACGTCGGGCAGGTCGGGGGCGTCGAAGCGTAAGAGCGTGAACGGGCCGCCCACCGCCGCGTGCCCGCCGATGTGGAAGGGCACGATCTGCAGGGTGACGTTCGGCAGGTCGCAGGCCGCGAGCAGATGCTCGAGCTGGGCCCGCTGGACGTCGCGGCCGCCGATCGGCCTGGTCAGCACCGCCTCGTCCATGATCGCCCACAGGATGGGCGCGTCGCTGTCGGTGAGCAGGTCCTGGCGGCGCATCCGCATCGCCACCCGGCGATCGAGGTCGTCGGGGTCCGCGTCGCCGTGCCGGATGCCGATGACGGCCCGCGCGTACGGCTCGCACTGCAGCAGGCCGTGCACGAACTGCGCCTCGTAGTTGCGGATCGTGCGTGCCGCCTGCTCCAGCCCGAGGTAGGGCTCGAGCCAGCCGGGGAGCACGTCGCTGTACTGGTGCCACCACCCCGGGGCGCTGGCCTGGCGGGCCAGCTCCAGCACCTTCTCCCGCTCGTCGGGGGCGGTGATGCCGTACAAGGTGAGCAGATCGGCCACGTCACGCTGCTTGAAGGGGCTGCGGCCCAGCTCCATCCGGCTGATCTTGGAGTGGCTGGCGCGGATGGTGTCCGCGGCCTTCTCGCCGGTGATGCCCTTGGCCTCGCGCAGCCGGCGCAGCTGTGTACCCACCATGATCCGCAACGCGGTCGGCCCGCTCCGGGCACCACGTACGACGCCGGTGGGGACGCCGTCTCCGTCAGGCTCTGCAACGATCATCATTGATCCTTTTGCCGGGCGAGGCACACATTGCTCCTTACGTTACCTACTGTTTCATGCTCTTTCTGACCATGCATCGATATTCGCGCCGCGCACTTCACCCCATACAACACAGAAGACGACATGCCCTTGTAAATGGGACTCTCCATCCCTTTCCCCCTTTCAACGCGCAGCCGGTGCACGTGCATATGCAATTTTCTTGGAATGCATGTGCAGACGTACTTGCATCGGGGAATGCCGAGTGGGAAGGATAAGCGTCCGCACGCACCACGATCTACCCCCTCGATGGAGATCTTGATGCCAGCACCCATGCCGCCCGACCGGGAAGAGCCCACCCGGGAAGACCTCACGGAGAGATCGCAGCGACCCCGCCATCGCCGCTCGCGCGGTGGACCCGCCCAACCGCCCCCGCGGCAGGACGCCGGCGCCTCCGGCTCCTCGGCCGCCATCGATCGCGACCTGAACGCCCTGCAGGCGCGGTGGCCGGGCTGGGTCATCACCTGGGGGGCCTGGCGGCAGGCCTACACCGCCTTCGAATGCCGCGACCCCCTCCGCTGCACCGTCCTCGAGGCCGGCAGCCCCGACCAGCTGCAGGCCGCCATGGCCAAGGCCGAACTTGAGCTGAAGGCCCGCTGGCCCCGATCCGACGAGCGCCCCTGACGCACGGGCGTTCGCGCCGACCCTTCCGATCGGTCAGGATGTGCGCTAGAAAGAGGCGGACGCAAAATGCTACAAAATCCTGACGGCGATGCGTGCTGGCGTAGGAGATTAGGATGCGTTTCTCGGTCGAGAAGGACGTCATGGTGCCGATGCGCGACGGGGTGACCCTCGCCACCGACCTCTGGATCCCCGAAGGACCACCCGCGCCCACGCTGCTGGTGCGCGTCCCCTACGGCAAGGACGCCCTGCCGGGCCTCGGCGGATCTCCCCTCACCCCCAACCTGCAGGCCCTGCTCGAAGCCGGGTACGCGGTCGTCTGGCAGGACACGCGCGGCAGGTTCCGCTCCAACGGCGAGTTCACCCCCCACACGGACGACCCGCACGACGGCGCCGACACCGTCGCTTGGCTCCTGGAGCAGCCGTGGTGCGACGGCAACATCGGTAGCTACGGCGCCTCCTACCTCGGCTTCGTGCAGTGGGCCGGCGCCTCGCAGGCCCCCGCCGGGCTCAAGGCGATCGCCCCGACGGTGACCAGCACCGACTTCTACCACGCGCCCTGGTACTCCGCGGGAGGCGCGCTCTCGTGGCACACGACCTGGACGTGGACCACGATGATGACGCTGACGGCGGCGCAGACCGCGGGCGACTTCGGCGCTCTCATGGAGGCGGCCGGCATGTCGGCCGATCCGCAGCCGCATCTGGCCACCCTGCCGATCGGCGACCAGCCGCTGCTCAACAAGCGGTCGCCCTGGTGGGCCGAGTGGCTGCGGCACCCGGCCCGGGACCGGTTCTGGCAGGACCTCGCCGTCGCCGAGCGGTTCGACCGGGTGACCGTGCCCGCGCTCAACGTGGGCGGCTGGTTCGACCTGTTCGTCGACAGCACCGTCCGTACCTACACCCGCATGCGCGCCGAGGGCGGCAGCGCCGAGGCCCGCGAGGGGCAGCGGCTGATCATCGGCCCCTGGGACCACCTGTACCAGGACGGGGCCTACCACGACCGGCGGTTCGGGATGAGCGCCGGCGGCATGGCGGCCGACCTGACCGGGGCGCACATCCGCTTCTTCGACCGCTGGCTGCGCGGCCGCACCGACGTCCTGGACGGCACCGCGCCCGTACGGATCTTCGTCATGGGCATCGACCAGTGGCGCGACGAGCAGGACTGGCCGCTGCCCGATACCGAGTACACCGACTACTTCCTCGACGGCGCCGGCCGGGCCAACACCGCCGGCGGCGACGGCGTCCTCAGCCCTCGGCCGCCCACGGCGGAGGCGACCGACACCTACACCTACGACCCGGCCGACCCGGTGCCCACCCGCGGCGGCCGGATCATGATGCCCGCCGCCGTCAACGGGGCCGGCCCGGTCGACCAGCGCCCGGTCGAGGCCCGCGACGACGTGCTCTGCTTCACCACCCCCGCGCTGGAGGAGCCGGTCGAGGTCACCGGCCACGTCTCGCTCGTCCTCCACGTCACCTCGTCGGCGCGCGACACCGACTTCACGGGCAAGCTCGTCGACGTCTTCCCCGACGGACGGGCGATCTACCTCACCGACGGCATCCTGCGCGCCCGCTACCGCGACTCCCTGGCCGAGCCGGAGCCCCTCACCCCCGGCCAGGTGTACGAGGTCACGCTGGACCTGTCGGTGACCTCCAACGTGTTCCTGCCCGGGCACCGGATCCGCCTCGAGGTCTCCTCCAGCGACTTCCCCCGCTACGACCGCAACACCAACACCGGCGGGACCATCGCCGAGGACACCGCCGGCCAGGTCGTCGTCGCGACCAACAGCGTGCTCCACGGTCCCGGGCACCCGAGCCGCCTGATCCTGCCCGTGATCCACCGCTGAGACATGACGACGAGGAAAGAGGTCGCGGTGCTGCCGCTCAACGACACCGTGAAGATCGAGGACGGGCCCGACCGGATGCTGGTCCGGCTGGACCGGCCGCAGGTGCGCAACGCGATCGACGCCGGCATGGTGACGGACCTGCACGCGGTCTGCGCCGAGCTGGAGCGGCGGCCGCGCATCCTCGTGCTCACCGGCTCCGACGGGATCTTCGCCGCCGGCGCGGACATCCGCGAGCTGCGCGAGCGCCGCCGCGAGGACGCGCTGGCGGGCATCAACAGCGGCCTGTTCGACCGGATCGCCCGGCTGCCGATGCCCACGATCGCCGCCGTCGACGGCCCCGCCCTGGGCGGCGGCGCGGAGCTGGCCTACGCCTGCGACTTCCGCCTCGCCACCCCGCGGGCCCGCTTCGGCAACCCGGAGGCGGGGCTCGGCATCATGGCCGCCGCCGGGGCCTGCTGGCGGCTGCGCGAGCTGGTCGGCGAGCCGCTCGCCAAGGAGATCCTGCTCGCCGGGAGGGTGCTCTCGGCCGAGGAGGCGCTGGCCGTCCGGCTGGTCAACGAGCTGGTGCCGCAGGACGAGCTGCCGGCCGCGGCGGACCGGCTGGCCGCCCGGATCGCGAAGAACGCGCCGCTCGCGCTGCGCCTGACCAAGCTCGCGCTGGCGGCCCCGCCCGGCGCGCACCCGCGCTTCGACGACGTGGCGCAGGCCGTGCTGTTCGAGACGGAGGAGAAGCACGAGCGCATGACCGCGTTCCTGGAGCGGCGCCGCTGACGTGGGAGAAGGTCAGGGGTCGAGCCGGCGCAGCTCGTGGCGGTAGCGCTTGGCGTTGGCACGATACTCGTCCACGCCGAAGCCGATCCACTCGCTCTGCGCGGCCCCTTCCATCGGCCTGGGGCGGGCGGGCACGCCGAGCGCCATGTGGCCGGCTGGCACCTCCACCCCTTCGGGTACGAGGGCCTGGGCGCCCACCACCGACCCCGTACGCACCACGGCGCGGTTGAGCACCACCGAGCCGGAGCCGATGAGGCAGCGGTCCTCGACCGTGCAGCCTTCGAGGTGGGCGTTGTGCCCGACGACGCAGTCGCTGCCGATCACGGTGGGCCACTGCTCGGTGGTGTGCAGGATGGTGCCGTCCTGGATGGAGGTGCGCTCGCCGATCTCGATGCGGCCGAAGTCGGCGCGCAGCACGGCGGACGGCCAGACCGACGACTCGGCGCCGATGACGACGCTGCCGATGACGACGGCGTCGGGGTGGACGTAGGCGTCCGGGTGGATCCGGGGCACCTGGTCGCCGAGGGCGTAGACGGGCATGGTCACTCCCCCGTGCGCAGGCCGGCGTACACCTTCGTCGCGTTCCCGGCGAGCACGGCCCTGGCCACCTCGTCGGGCAGCAGGCCCGCGACGGCCCGGGCGTTGGCGGCGGTGCCGGGGACGCCGGGCCAGTCGGTGCCGAAGATCCATTTGCGGCCGAGCCGCGTGAGGTCGTACTTGGCGTAGTACTCGGGCAGCCGCTTGGGCGGCAGGCCGGACAGCTCCAGCCACACGGTGTCGTGGGACAGGGCGAGGAAGGCGGCGGCGTCGTACCACCAGCCGCGTCCGCCGTGCGCGAGCACCACGTTGAGGCCGGGGAAGTCCCGGACGACCGGGATGAGAAAGGCCGGGTCGGCGTTCTCGTTGGCCGCGCCCGGGAAGGAGCTGGTGCCGCAGTGGACGACGAGCGGGACGCCGCGCTCCTCCAGCACGTGGTAGGCGGGGTAGAGGGCGGCGTCGTCGCAGCGGAACCCGCCGTGCACGGGGTGCAGCTTGAGCGCGGCGGCGCCGAGGTCGAGCTGGCGGCGCAGCTCGTCGGCGAGCGGGAAGTGCAGGTGCGGGTTGACGTTGGCGACCGGCCGGAAGCGGACCGGGTTGTGCTCGACGATCGGCAGCAGGTCCTCGAACGCCTGCGTGCCGGTGGCCTTGGGGCTGTACTCGCAGAACAGCAGCGCGACGTCCACGCCCTGGGCGGCGAAGAGCTCGTCCAGGCGGTCGGGACGCGGCCTGCCCGCGGAGTCCCAGACGTCCTCCAGCACGCCGTGCTCGCCGAAGTCGCGGGCCCAGCGCAGCCAGGCGGGCTTGAGGGTGCCGAGCAGCGGCACGTGGACGTGCGCGTCGATGAGGGGGATGCCGTCGATCATGCTCATTACCTGCCCGCGACCATGGGGGTGTCCACCCCGATCCGGCCGGTTCTGCCCGAACCGCCGGGCGCGCCGAGCGGCGCGTCGCGCCCGTCCAGCACCTCGATGAAGAAGCGGCGATTGTCCTCGACGAACTCCGCGTGCTCGTCGGCCACCCGCCGGTCCTGGCTGATCGCCTCGACGGGGCAGACGGGTTCGCAGGCGCCGCAGTCGATGCACTCCTTGGGGTTGATGTAGAGCTTGCGGTCCCCCTCGTAGATGCAGTCGACCGGGCACTCCTCGACGCACGACTTGTCCATGACGTCGATGCAGGGTTCGGCGATGACGTACGGCATGGTGAATCTCCTGGTTACGGACCCGGGGCGGGGTTGTCGGTGGAGTGCCCCGGGAAGAGCTGGGCGGCGGGGTCGAGGTGCACGGCGGCGTTGTTGACGGCCGTGGCCACCTCGCCGAAGCCGACCGCGATCAGCCGGACCTTGCCGTCGTGGTCGGCGATGTCGCCGGCGGCGAAGATGCCGGGCACGTTGGTGCGCATCGCGGAGTCGACGACCAGGTGGCGGTTGTCGTGCAGGTCGAGGCCCCACTCGCGCAGCGGGCCGAGGTTGGCGGTGAAGCCGAGGGCGGCGACCAGCCGCTGGCACGGGAGGGCCCGCCCGGTGCTGAGCTCGACGCGTTCCAGCCGGTCGCCGCCGAGGGCGGCGGTGACCTGGGCGTTGACGACGACCTCGACCGGCGACGCGGTGAGCCGTTCCACGGAGCCGTGGTGGGCGCGGAAGGCGGCGCGGCGGTGGACCAGCGTGACGCTGCGCGCGACGGGGTGGAGCATGAGGGCCCAGTCCACGGCGCTGTCGCCGCCGCCGACGATGACGACGTCCCGGCCCGCGTAGTCCGCGGACTCGGGCACGAAGTAAGCCAGTCCCCGGCCGAGGAACTCCTCCCCGGCCGGGAGCGGGCGGGGCGTGAAGGTGCCGATGCCGCCGGTCACGATGACGGCCCCGGCGGTGATCTCGGTGCCCGCGCCGGTCTTGACCACGAGCCGGCCGCTCGGGGCGCGTTCGAGCCGCTGGGCCTCCTCCCCGAGCACGTACGCCGGCTCGTACGGGGCGGCCTGCTCGACCAGATTGGCGATGAGGCGGCGGCCGGAGACGGCCGGGAACCCGGCGATGTCGTAGATCTGCTTCTCCGGGTACATGGCGCTCACCTGGCCGCCGACCTGGCCGAGCGAGTCGACCACCGCCGTGCGCAGGCCGCGGACCCCGGCGTAGTAGGCGCCGTACAGGCCCACGGGACCGGCGCCGATGATCAGCACGTCGACGTTCACGCGCGGGCCTCCTCGGCGAGGAGCTCGCGGACCCGGAAGCGCTGGATCTTGCCGGTCGCGGTCTTGGGCAGCCGGTCGAGGAAGACCACCCGGCGGGGCCGTTTGAAGGCGGCCAGGCCGTCGCGGCACCACTGGACGAGCTCCTCGGCGGTGACCTGCCCCTGGGCGACGACGCAGGCGACCGGTTTGTCCAGCCCGTGCTCGTCGGCCACGCCCACCACGGCCGCCTCCAGGACCGCCGGGTGCTCCAGCAGCCGGCTCTCGACCTCGGCGGGCGAGACCCAGATGCCGCCCGCCTTGAGCAGGTCGTTGCTACGGCCCAGGCAGGTGTAGTAGCCCTCGGCAGAGCGCGTGTAGGTGTCGCCGGTGTTGAGCCACTGGCCCGCGAACACGGCGCGGCTGGCGTCGGTGCGCCGCCAGTAGCCCAGGGCGATGGACTCGCCGCGCACGTGCAGCGCGCCCGGCTCGCCGTCGGCGACGAGCCGGCCGTCGGGGTCGCGCAGCTCGATGTCGTACCCGGGCACGGGACGGCCGGTGGTGCCGGGGCGCACGTCGCCGGGCCGGTTGGACAGGAAGATGTGCAGCGCCTCGGTGGAGCCGATGCCGTCGATGATCTCGACGCCGAAGCGGCCGGTGAACCGCTCCTGGAGCGGCGCGGGCAGCGCCTCCCCGGCCGAGGCGCCCAGCCGTACGGAGGCGAACGTGCCGGCGGGCAGGCCGGCGGCCAGCAGCGCGGCGTAGAAGGTGGGGACGGCGAAGAACAGGGTCGGGCGGTCGGCGGCCATCCGTTCGGCGGTCACGGCGGGGGCGGGGCGGCGCGGCTCCAGCACGGTCGCGGCTCCGGCCGAGAGCGGGAAGAACATCGAGTTGCCGATGCCGTAGGCGAAGAACAGCTTCGCGACGGAGAAGCAGACGTCGTCGGGCCGGATGCCGAGCACCTGGTCGCCGTAGGTCTGGCAGACGTGCCTGACGTTGGCGTGCCGGTGCATGGCACCCTTGGGGACGCCGGTGGTGCCGGAGGTGTAGAGCCACAGGGCCCAGGAGTCCTCCAGCGTGGGAGCGGGCTCGCGCCGCTCTCCCCCGCCCGCGCGGAGCAGCTCCTCCCATGTCAGGGACGTGCTCCCTGGCGGCGGGTCGCCCTCCCACACCACGTGCCGCACCTCAGGGGCCGCGGCGAGCGCCTCCTGGACCTGGGGGGCGTACTCGGCTCCGGCGACGACGACGGCGGCGCCGGAGTCGGCGATGATCGCGCCGAGCTCCTTGGCGCCCAGCATGGTCGAGACCGGCACGGCCACGAACCCGCCGCAGAACGCCGCCAGGATCCCCGCGAACATGGGGACGCCGTCGCTGGTGACGAAGACCACGCGGTCGTCGCGCCGCAGGCCGAGTGCCCGCAGGGCGGCGGTGGCGGTCGCCACGAGGTCCGACAGCTGCGCGTACGTGAGCGTGACGCCGCCGCGGACCGCCACCCGGTCCCCGCGCCCCTCGCGGACGTGGCGGTGGACGAGCCAGTCCCCGGCGTTGAAAAGAGTCATGGTCAGACCCTCTTGGGGTCGTAGTCGCCCTTGCGGCCGGTGCCGTAGCGGCGCAGCGCGCCGTCGGGGCCGGAGGCGTTGGGCCGGACGAAGATCCAGTTCTGCCAGGCGGTGAGGCGGCCGAAGATCTTCGTCTCCAGCGTCTCCGGGCCGGCGAAGCGGTGGTTGGCCTCCATGCCGGTCAGCGCGTCGGGCGAGAGCGAGGCGCGTTCCTCCAGCACGATGCGCAGCTCGTCCTCGAAGTCGATGTCGTCCAGGGCGAGGGTGACCAGGCCGAGCTCCATCGCGGCGGCCGCCTCCAGCGGCTCGCCGAACCGGGCGCGGGCAGCCTCCAGGTCCCAGTCGTTGCCCCAGAAGCGGGAGCGCAGGCGGGACAGGCCGTTGCCCATCGGGAAGAGGCCGTCGTTGGACGGGGTGAGGACGAGGGTGGCGGGGACGGCGGCCTCGTCGCGGTCCTCGTAGACGCCCTCCAGCATGTACTGCCGGTCGGCGGCCAGGACCAGCTCGGCGAGCAGGCCCGCGAAGGCCGTGCCCGGCTCGATGACGGCGATGAGGCTGCGGCTGGTGACGTCGAGGCGTTTGAGCGTGCGTTTGTAGTAGTGGCGCACCTCGTTGACGAACCAGTGCCCGGCCCGCTCGCGGAGCTGGGCGTCGTAGGCCAGCACCCGGTCGGGGTCGCCGGCCGCGCGCAGCACCCAGATGCCGAGCTCGGGCTCGTTGGTGCGCAGGTGCAGGATCAGGTCGTCCAGCGCGCGGGTCACGGCGAGCGGCCAGTAGCCGGCGCCCTGGTCCGCGGGTTCGGCGGGTGGGGTGTCGCTCGGGCCGTCCACGGTGATCTCGACCCGGCGGCCGGCCCGGTCGATCCGGGCGGTCACGTACGGGTACGTGATGGCGTCGCCGTCGTCCTTGCGGTCGAGCGGCGTCAGGGCCACCCCCGTGGCGGTCGAAGGCCGGGCGGAGGCCGCCACCGCCGCGTCCGTCCGCCTGGTCACCTCCTCCTCGAACGAGTGGCGCGGCACGGCGGCGTCCACCAGGCCCCACTCCATGGCCGTGCGGCCGCGGAAGCCCTCGGACTTTGTCGCGAACAGGTCGGCCCGGTCCTTGCGCACGTGCCGCTTGTCCACCACGCGGGTCAGGCCGCCGGTGCCCGGCAGCACGCCGAGCAGCGGCACCTCGGGCAGGGAGACGGCAGAGGAGCCGTCGTCGACCAGGACGATCTGGTCGCAGGCCAGCGCGAGCTCGTAGCCGCCGCCGGCGGCGGTGCCGTTGAGCGCGGCGATCCAGGTCTGGCCGGAGTGCTCGGTGGCGTCCTCGATGCCGTTGCGGGTCTCGTTGGTGAACTTGCAGAAGTTGACCTTCCACGCGTGCGTGGACTGGGCCAGCATCCGGATGTTGGCTCCGGCGCAGAACATCCGGTCCAGGCCGCCGGTGAGCACGACCGCCCTGACCTCGGGATGCTCGAAGCGCAGGCGCTGGACGACGTCGTACAGCTCGATGTCGACGCCGAGGTCGTAGGAGTTCATCTTCAGCTCGTAGCCGGGGACGAGGCCGCCGTGCTCGTCCACTCGGAGCGTGACGGTGGCCACCGCCCCGTCCACCGCGAGAGTCCAGTGGCGGTAGCGGTCTGGGGAGGTCGCGAAGGTGACAGTCAATGCGTGCTCCGGGAGGGCGTGGGACCTTGGTCCTAATATTCGACGTCTATCATGAGTAGCGTCAAGTGTTTGTAGTGCTTCTGCTTGGATGCGCATCCGCGAGGGTGCCCGACCTGGCAGAATGCGCGTCACGAGCGTGTCGAACGACGGGAGGGCAACCGTGCCGGCCGAGTCCGCGGAGCGCCCGCGCGAGAAGGCGTCCGCCAGCGCGCGGTCGACGCTGCTGACGGTCCTGGGCGAGTTCGTCCTGCCGCGCGGGGGCGAGGTGTGGACGGGCACGCTGGTGGCCGCGCTCGGCGCGCTCGGCGTGGAGGAGAAGTCCGCGCGCCAGGCCCTGGCCCGCACCGCCGCCGAGGAGCTGCTGGAGTCCGAGCGGCACGGCCGCAAGGTGCGCTGGAGGCTGACCGAGGCCGGCGACCGGCTGCTGCGCGAGGGCACCGAGCGCATCTACGGCTTCATGCGCGCCCCCCACCAGTGGGACGGCCGCTGGCTTGTGCTCACCGCCGGCGTGCCCGAGACCCAGCGCCAGCTCCGGCACCGGCTGCGCACCAAGCTGACCTGGCTCGGGCTCGGCTCTCCCTCCCCCGCGCTCTGGGTGATCCCCGACGCCTCCAAGGAGGCCGCGGTACGCGAGGTCATCCGCGAGCTGGACCTGACCGACCGGGCCTACGCCTGGACCGGGCCGTCGGCGGGCATCGGCGACACCGCCAAGCTGATCTCGGCCGCGTGGGACCTCGACGACGTGGAGAAGCGCTACGTGAGCTTCATCGAGCAGTTCGAGGGCCGCGCGGTCGCCTCCGGCCGGGAGGCGTTCGTCAACCAGGTGCTGCTCATCCAGGAGTGGCGCCGCTTCCCGTTCCTCGACCCCGACCTGCCGGCCGAGCTGCTCGACCACGCCTGGCCGGGGCCCCGGGCGGCGGCCGTCTTCCACGACCTGCACAACCGCTGGCACCGGCGCGCGCAGGCCGAATGGGACCTCATGGACGAAGAGGCCGCCGCCCGGCACTAGAGGAGTCCCTCGTCGGCCAGGTGCACGTAGTCGAACTCGACCGGCTGGTCGTTGATGCCGGTCTTCGGCGGGGCGATCCAGCCGGCGAACTTGCCGTACTCGTACTCGGGGATCATGAGGGCGGCGACCTGCTCGCGGTCCTCGGGGGTGGGCAGCCACCCGTGGGCGCGGGCCTGCCAGGCGGCCTCGTCGAGGACCTCGCCGTGCGGGGTCACGTGGTGACCGGCGTAGACGCCGACCTTGCGGTTGAAGCCCTCGTGCGGCAGGTACAGCCGCTCGTCCAGCCCGGCGTCCTCCAGGGCCTGGTTCCAGCGGCGCACGCCGTTGGCGCAGTCGGCCACGTACTCGTCGCGCAGATCCAGGTTGAGCGCGCTGAGCATCGGCACCGTCCTGCTCCTGATCTGGCCGTCCTCGACGTAACTCAGCTCGCGGGTGGCCTCCAGCAGCACGTGGTCGTCCTTGCGCCGGGTCTCCATCCAGCGGCCCTTCAGCCCGGAGGTGAAGTAGTTGCCGGCGTTGGTCGACTGCTCGGAGCCGAACAGGTCCATCGAGACCGAGAACTGGAAGTTCAGGTACTTCTGGATGATGTCCAGCGGGATGCCGCCGTACGGCAGGACGTCGGCCGTGCCGTGCTCCTTCATCAGCTCGGCCGTGCGCTCCAGCACCCGCTGCACGCCCGTGGTGCCCACGAACATGTGGTGGGCCTCCTCCTTGAGCATGAACTCACACGTGCGCGCCAGCGGGTCGAACGCCGACTCCTTGAGCGTGCCGAGCTGGTACTTGCCGTCACGGTCGGTGAAGTACGTGAACATGAAGAACTGCAGCCAGTCGGTGGTCTCCTCGTTGAACGCGCCCAGGATGCGCGGCGAGTCCAGGTCGCCGGAGTTGCGCTTGAGCAGCTGCTCGGCCTCCTCGCGGCCCTCCCTGCCGAAGTAGGCGTGCAGCAGGTAGACCATGGCCCACAGGTGACGGCCCTCCTCCACGTTGACCTGGAAGAGGTTGCGCAGGTCGTAGATGCTGGGAGCGGTGTTGCCGAGGACGCGCTGCTGCTCGACGCTGGCGGGCTCGGTGTCGCCCTGCACGACGATCAGCCGCATCAGGTCGGCCCGGTGCTCACCGGGCACCTCCTGCCAGGCGGGCTCGCCCTTGTGCTTGCCGAAGTTGACCTTGCGGTCGGGGTCGCGCTCGGCCAGGAAGATCCCCCAGCGGTACTCCTCCATGGGGACGTGGTCGAAGTGCGCCCAGCCGTCGCGGCCGACGGCCACCGCCGTGCGCAGGTAGACGTCCTTGGTCGGCAGGGCCGGGCCGAGCTGCTTCCACCAGTCCAGGAACTTCGGCTGCCAGCCCTCCAGCGCCCGCTGCAGGCGGCGGTCGCCCGCGAGGTCGACGTTGTTGGGGATGCGCTCGCTGTAGTCCACGCGGCTGAGCGGGCCGCTGGGCAGGGGGGCGGCGCCGGTACGGGAGTCGGTGCTCATCGCTGCTCTCTCTACGCTTGTTTGTCGTTACTTCAGGATGGAGTCGAGTGTCGCCGGGCTGCCCTGGAGGGCGGTCCGCTGGAGGTGGGCGTGGACGGCGCGCAGGCCGCCCTCCTCCTCGCCGCCGCCCGCCCGGCCGGGGCCGCCGTGGACGAGCTGGGGCATGGGCGTGCCGTGCCCGGTGGACTCCCCCGCGCTGTCGCGGTCGAGCACCAGCAGGCGGCCGTGGTGCGCGGCGGCGCCGAGCACGACCTTCCGGACGAAGTCCGCGTCGTACGACACCACCGAGCCGGCCAGCGAACCCTCGCCGCGGGCGATCAGCGCGTTCAGCTCGGCGACCCCGCTGTAGGGCATGAGCGTGCTCACCGGCCCGAAGGCCTCGATCTCGTGCGGCTCCGGATGGACGGTGTCGTCCACGCGCAGGAGCAGCGGCGACAGGAACGCGCCGCGCTCGGGGTCCGCGCCGACCACCTCCACCGTCTGCGCGTCACCGAAGACCACCGTGCCGGCCGACGCGAGCCGCGCGACCGCGGCCCGGACGTCCCTGCGCTGGGCCTGCCCGACCAGAGCACCCATGGTCACGCCTTCGGCGCCGGGGGCGCCCACGACGACCTTCGCCAGCCTGGCCGCGATCGCCTCCGCCATCGCGTCGATGAGCTGGGCGGGGACGAACGCGCGCCGGATCGCCGTACACTTCTGCCCCGCCTTGACCGTCATCTCGGTCACCAGGGCGTCGGCGAACAGGTCGAACTCCGGCTCCCCCGGCACCGCGTCCGGGCCGAGCACCGAGCAGTTCAGCGAGTCGGCCTCGGCGTTGAAGCGGGCCGAGCGGCGGGTAACAGCCGGGTCGGACCGCAGCAGGGCGGCCGTGGCCGCCGAGCCGGTGAAGCCGATGTGATCCTGCCCGCCGAGCAGGTCGAACAGCCCGGGTACGCTGCCCGCCACGAGCTGGATCGCGCCCGGCGGCAGCGCGTCCGCGATGATCCGCACGGCCTGCGCGGCGATGTAGGCGGTCGGGGTGGCGGGCTTGACGATCGCAGGCAGCCCGGCGAGCAGCGCGGGCGCGAGCTTCTCCAGCATGCCCCAGACCGGGAAGTTGAACGCGTTGATCTGCAGGGAGAGGCCGCGCGGGGTGGTGAGGACGTGGCGGCCCGCGAACGTGCCGTTCTTGCCCAGCGGGATCGGGTCGTCCTCGACGATGAGCGTGTGGTCGGGCAGGCCCTCGCGGGCCAGGCTCGCGTACACGAGGGCCGTGCCGATGCCGCCGTCCACGTCCACCTGCGCGTCCCGCCGGGTGGCCCCGGCCCGCGCGGACAGCTCGTACAGCTCCTGCCTGCGCTCCTGCAACGTCAGGGCCGCGGCCTTGAGCGCGGCGGCGCGCTGCGGGAAGGTCAGCTCGCCGAGCGCGGCCAGGCCGGTGCCTCGGGCGTACGCCACCGCGGCGGCGAGGTCGAGCCCCTCGCCGCTGACCCGGGTGACGATCTCGCCGGTCACGGCGTCGGCGACCGGGACGCCTTCGCCTCCTCCGGCGCGCCAGGCCCCTTCGAGGTAGCTCTCCAGCGTGCTCACGACTCGCTCCAGTCGTAGAAGCCCTTGCCGCTCTTGCGCCCCAGGTGGCCCTGCTCGACGAGCCGGACGAGCAGGTCGGGCGGGGTGAAACGGGGGCCCAGCTCGCGTTCGAGGTAGCGGGCGATGCCCAGCCGGACGTCCAGGCCGACGAGGTCGGTCAGGCGCAGCGGCCCGGTCGGGTGACCGTAGCCGAGCGTCATCGCGGCGTCGATGTCCTCGGCCGAGGCGACGCCGGACTCGACCATGCGGATCGCCTCCAGCCCGAGGGCGACGCCTAGCCTGCTGCTGGCGAAGCCGGGCGAGTCGCGGACGACCACGGCCACCTTGCCGATGGCCTCGACCCACGCCACGGCCCGCTCCCGCAGGGCCGGGTCGGTGGCGGTCGCGATCACCACCTCGACGAGCCTGCTGGCCGGGACGGGGTTGAAGAAGTGCAGCCCGAGGAAGCGCTCGGGGCGGGCGAGCGCCTGGGCGAGCGTGTCGAGCGAGATGCTGCTGGTGTTGGAGGCGATCACGACCTCCGGCCCGACCGCGTCCTCGGCGGCGCGCAGCGTGACGAGCTTGAGGTCGACGTCCTCGGGCACCGCCTCGATCACCAGCCCGGCCGCGGCCAGCCGGGCGGGCTCCGTCACCGTGGTGAGGCGGGCCATCGGCGCGCCGGCGTCCTCGATCAGGCCGCGCTTCGCGCTGCCCTCGACCGCCCGCGCCACCCGGTCCCGCGCGGCGGCCGCGGCCTCGCCGTCGCGCTCCACCAGCGTGACGTGGCAGCCCGCGAGGAGCAGGGCGTGGGCGATGCCGGCGCCCATGCGCCCGCCGCCCACCACCCCGCACCGCTCCGGCAACGTCTGGGTCATCGCAGTCCTCCTGTGGCGAGCTCCTGGGCGCGGGGCGCGGACGCGCTGGATGCGGTCATGCCCCGTACGCTCACAGGTACTCAACTTGCCACAGTTTCATGGCGCTGCGAAAGACTGATGTAGCAGATTTATGTCTGGCCTAGTTCGGATTGCCGGCGTGAGTGAGGGTCTCCCAGGCGACGAAGAGGTTGTTGGTGCCCGCCGGGCGCTGCTGTTCGGTGAGGGCCTGCGTGTTGCTCATCGCGATGCCCATGCGGTTGTGCAGGGCGTTGAAGCCGACCTCGGTGACCGGCCCGAGGCCCAGGGTGAGGCTCCCGCCGCACAGCCACGCCGGCACGGCCGTGCCGAGCTGGTACTTGGCGTGCAGGCCGAGCGCGTGCCGCAGCCGGTCGGCGATCTCGGGGTAGAGGTCCTGGCCCTGGATCCGGGCCGTCTCGGCGATGTGCGCGATCGACGCCAGGCCGTACCCGGTGTGGGTGAAGTCGCGGCACGTCTCCTGGGAGAGCCCGTCGACGAAGGTGTCCTGGCCCTGCCAGTAGTCGACGACCTCGGCCCGGGTGTCGATGCCGCTGCCCGCCGGGCCCTTGGGGAAGGCGCCGTCGGTGGTGAGGTAGATGTAGGCGGGCACGCGGGCCCGGAACGTGCTCACGGCCTTGTCGTAGGCCGCCTTGTCCTGCAGGAACACCGCGATCCCGATCGTCGCGTCCATCATCGTCAGCTCCCAGTTGCCGTTCGTGCGGGCGCTGCCGTTGATGATCTCGGGAAGGTAGACGTCACGGAGCATGGTCGTGAAGCGGTTGACGCCCGTGGCGGACCACCCGGTGTAGGTGTAGCGGATGATCTCGGCCGCCCTGGGCCAGGACGATCCCGCCCAACCGGTCTGGAGCGGCGCGTTGCTGTTGGTGTGGTCGGTGATCACGGCGGACCAGGCGTCCATGATCTGGATCGCCTTCTGCGCGTACCGGCTGTCCCCGGAGATGTACCAGGCCAGCGCGTCGGTGTAGGCGGCCAGCGCGTCCTGGCGCTCGTCCGTGCAGCCGTTGTTGGGGTTGGAGTACGGGCCGCACTCCACGACGGCCCGCGGCTTCGGGGTCCGCGACAACGACGCGAGCGGACTCGCGATCATCTGGTCGTAGGCGCCCTTCCACGGCTGGGCCCCGGCGTTGACCTTGGTGCGGACGAAGTCGAGCTGGGCCTTGCTGACGAGCACGCCGGGATGCGCGAAGGCGGCCGGCGCCGTCCGGGCCACGGCGGCGGGCGGGGACAGGACGGCGGTGATCAGGGGGATCGCCAGGGCGATGGCGAGCGACGACAGGATCCCGCGACGACGGGGACGGACCACGGACCCCACTCCTTATTTAGGAAAGTTTCCTAAAGGTCGGTGTGATCGTAGCCCTGACACCGAACCTTGACAAGTGATGCGGCCCGCTTGTGTCCCTGGTAAGCCCTTCTCATGACGCGAATGCCTGAGGCCGAGCGGAAGTTCACCGAGCACCGGGGTCTGCTGCACGCCGTGGCGTACCGGGTGCTGGGCAGCGTCACCGAGGCCGAGGACGTGGTGCAGGACGCCTGGCTGCGCTGGAGCCGCGTCGACGTGGCCACCGTCGCGGACGCCGAAGGCTATCTGGTGCGGGTGGCCACCCGGCTGGCGATCGACCGGCTGCGCAGCGCACGCGTACGGCGCGAGTCCTACGTCGGGCCGTGGCTGCCCGAGCCGATGCTCACCCTCCCGGATGTCGCCGAGGACGTGGTGCTCTCCGACTCGGTGTCGACCGCGATGCTGCTCGTGCTGGAGGTCCTGTCGCCGACGGAGCGCGCGGTGTTCGTGCTGAGCGAGGCCTTCGGCTACAACCACGCCGAGATAGCGCACTTCGTCGGGCGCAACCACGCGGCGGTGCGGCAGATCGCGCACCGCGCCAGGAAGGCCGTCGAGGAACGGCGCCACCGCTACGACGCCGACCCGGCGACCAGGCAGCAGGCCACCGAGCGGTTCCTGGCCGCCTGCCTCGGCGGCGACCTGGAAGCCCTGCTGGAGGTGCTGGCACCGGACGTGACGATGGTGAGCGACGGCGGCGGCCTCACCGGCGCACCCCGCAAGGCGATCCACGGACACGAGTACGTGGCCCGCGCGATCGTCATCCTCTCCAGGCGCATGCCCGGCGACTCGCACGCTCAGGTGCTCCAGGTCAACGGCGGTCCGGGGATCGTCGTCCGCTCGGGGCGCACGCCGGTCCTGGCGATCACGTTGCACCTGCTGGACGGAGTGATCAAGACGGTGCACGTGGTCAGCAACCCGGAGAAGCTCGGCGGCGTGGCGCCATGACCTAAGTCACATGAGCACGTTGTCACTCTCCGGGGCGCTGTCCCGTCCGTGAGGCGATCGACCTGCCGTCGCCCTCATGGAGAAGGAGACCTTCGTGTTCGCCGCCTACCTCGCCATCACCCTCCTCGCCTCGGCGATCATCGGCCTGGCCGCCGTCGCCAACCTCATCGGCCACGACTATCCGAAGCGCCAGGCGGACATCATGCGCGTCCCCCGGTCCTGGACGCTCCCGTTGGGGCTGCTGCTGGGGGCGGGCGCGGTGGGGCTGCCGGCCGGGTTCGCCGTGCCGGCGCTGGGCACGCTCGCCGCCGCCGGCCTGGTGCTGTACTTCCTCGGGGCGTTCGCCGCCCACCTGCGGGCCCGCGACTATCACTTCGGCGCGTGGGCCGTGTTCTTCTCGCTGGCGGTGGCCGCTCTGGCCGTGAACCTGGCCTACCACGGGCTCGGGTGACCACGCTGAGCCGCTGGACGCCGGGCAGAGTGGCCAGCCGCCCGTCGTAGAGCTCCTGGAAGGCGAGTAACGGGCTACTCCTGGCTGCGGCGTGCCGTCCTCGTTACGGGCTACTCCTGGTTCGGCCGGCGGCTCGCGAGCCGGGCCAGGACTTTCGCCAGGAGCCCGCCACCGGCCGCCGCCCGCTCGGAGGCGCGGACGGC